>CADBTG010000280.1 GCA_902797475.1 uncultured Lachnospiraceae bacterium
CCGACACGTCATGCGAAGAGGATCTCCGGAATATGAAGGGCGTCAGAAACAGCCTGATGTACGTGGCATTTGAGCCGGTTATCCGGTTCGGAGACAAAGAGTATTCCGCGTACACATTTGCCGACGAGGATACCAATAAGCGTCTCAATCTGATGATGCTGAAGGGCCGCGTGCAGAAGCACGACAACGAGATCCTTTTAACGCAGGCACTGGCCGAGGAGCTCGGCTGCGATGTCGGAGACGTCGTGACGGTGTCGCTCGGAAAGCGGTCCGCGGAATATATCGTGACGGGCTTTGACCAGCGGATGGAACGGATGGGCAGAACTGCAAACCTTACAATCCCGGGAGCCATGAAGGTGCTCGGGTCTGTGGAAAAGGTGACGTATATCATAACCGCTGAAGAGGGTTACGGCTTCTCCGATATGGAAGACGGCGTGAAAGCCGTCTGTGCAGCCCATGACTGCAACGATTACGTCATCGTCAACAGCGAGAAGTATATGAAGGTTACGACCGGAACGGTCTCGGTCGCCATGAAGGCCGTCTGCGCGGTGGTTTCGCTGATCACGATTTTCATCGTGGCATTTACCATCGCCTTGATTGTGCGCGGCAAGATTACGCGTGAATGGAGGGCCATGGGAATCGACAAGGCCCTCGGCATGACGAGCGGTCAGCAGGTTGTCCAGATCATGCTTTCCAACCTTCCTGCCGTGATTCTCGGAACGCTGCTCGGCATCGTTCTTGCCGGTCCGGCCGGAAGCGCCCTGTGCCGCGTGATCTTCAGCCTGTTCGGCATGAAGAAGGTAAAGTTCGGGGCCTCCGTCTTCTTCAAGCTTCTGAGCATGGTGAGCATCATTTTGATGGCAGCCGCCACGGCCGCTCTCATGGGTCTTCGGGTAAGACGCTGCAATCCTGTGGAAATGATTACGGAAGAATAAAAGAAAGAACCGTCGGTCAGGCCGGCGGTTCTTTTCGGTTGTATTGGGACTTCGTTTTTTGTGGCGGATTTCCGGCGACTGTGGTACAATGAAAGATAATACGGAAGTCAAAACGGACAAACCGAAAGGAAGGCAGAACATGCAATACCAGGTCTTGATTGTGGACGATGAAACCGAGCTTGCGAAGATGACGGCGGAATATCTGACGATGTTCGATGTGACGGCGGCATGTGTTTACAGCGTGGCGGAGTGCTTTGACTTTTTCAAAAAGAATACGGCCGAGCTTGTCCTTTTAGACATCAACCTGGGAGACGGCTCGGGCTTTCAGGTTTGTAAGAAGCTTCGCGAGGAGTACGATCTCCCGATTCTGTTCATCAGCGCGCGGCAGAGCGACGATGATGTGCTTGCGGCGCTCACGTTAGGCGGGGACGATTACATCAAAAAGCCCTACAGCATGTCGGTGCTTCTTGCCAAGGTGAAGGTCAATTTAAAGCGCGCGTCGGCCCTTCGGGAAGCGCTTTCAAAGACGAAGGGCAGCGGGGAGAGTTCGCAGACGGCGGAGCAGGGTATGGTTTCGCTCACGCTCGATCCGGCCACGATGTCGGCCGTAAGAAACGGAGAGCAGATTCCGTTAAAGGCGAAGGAATTTGCCCTTCTCAACTGTCTTTATGAGCACCGCGGCACGATTGTGAAGAAGGAGCAGCTGTTTGACGAGGTGTGGGGTGACACATTTTACACGGACGGAACGCTTAACGTACATATCAGAAAGCTTCGGGAGAAGCTCGAGGACGACCCGAACGAGCCGAAGCTGATCAAGACAGTCTGGGGCACCGGATATATTCTGGAAACCGGCGTATAGAAACGGGCTTAACAGCCGGATAGGGATGACGGAATGAAATACCGATTCAGAATCTATATCATCTATTTCGTTGTGATGCTTGCGGCGTTTGCGGCTATCTGGTTCTCTGTCGGCAGGAAGGTTGACACAAAGCGTGACATGGTCTCGTATAACGACCGTCTGTATCGCGTCTATGAGGACTACCTCGCCGGTAAGCCGATTGCCGAGATTGAGCAGAAGCATTCGTGCAGACTGCTGCTAAACGGCATTTCGGACGCGACGGAGCTGAATGCGCTCTATGCCGGGTATGCGCTTGTCATGGATTTTTCGCCGGACGGCGAGACCGTCGGCAAAATCGGATGGGACGATGTGAGTGGCGTTTTTGAAGAGCAGCAGAAAAGCCTTCGCCGAACGTTTTATGTGCTGTGGTCCGTGCTGTTTGCGGCGGGACTTCTGTTCCTTTTCGCAACGGATCACTTCCTTCTGAAACCGACGAGAGAGCTTCGTGCATATGCGGGTGAGATTGCCAAGGGAAACTTCGACGTGCCGCTTCCGATCCGGAAGCACAATCCGTTCGGAAGCCTGACGGAGGCCTTCGACATCATGCGTGAAGAGCTGCACGCCTCAAGAGAACGCGAGGCGGAAGCCGAGAAGGCGAAGAAGGAACTCGTCGCCGAGCTTGCGCACGATATCAAAACGCCCGTCGCAACGATTCAGGCGACCTGTGAGGTGCTTGCACTGAAGGCCAGCCGCGGAACGACGGATGCGGACGACATCGCCGAGAAGGTGCAGACCATCACGGCAAAAACCGAAACGATCCGCCAGCTGATGGACAACGTATTCCAGACGACGCTTGAGGAGCTTGACCGCGTGGAGGTTACCCCGCGCGAAGAGAGCACGTCTTTAATTGAGGATTACTTCCAGAACCTTAAGAACTACGGAAACATCATATTGGAAAATACCATCCCGTCCTGCCTCATTTACATGGACCGGCTCAGGATGGAACAGGTCATCGACAACGTTGTCGGCAACTCGCACAAATACGCCGGAACCGACATTCATGTGCGGTTTGACGAGGTGATGATGAAGTCTGCAGATGCGGATGAGATGGCATTTGTCAGAATCCGGATTGCGGATGAAGG
>CADBTG010000281.1 GCA_902797475.1 uncultured Lachnospiraceae bacterium
AATGAAAGAAAGCCTCTTGTCACCGGCATTTTCACGGCTGACCCTTCTGCGCACGTGTTCAACGGCAAGATTTACATCTACCCTTCCCACGACTTCGCGCATGACTGCCCCGATGATGACAACGGCGATCAGTATATTATGCAGGATTACCATGTGCTTTCCATGGACAGCCTGGATTCCGAATGCATCGACAACGGACTCGCTCTTTCCGAAGACGACGTTCCGTGGGTTAAGAATCAGATGTGGGCACCTGACTGCGTTTATAAAAACGGCAAATACTATCTCGTATTCCCGGCTAAGGATTACGAGGGTCAGTTCCATATCGGCGTAGCGGTTTCCGACAGCCCGGTAGGTCCTTTCGTTCCGCAGGAAACCTGCATTCCCGGCAGCTACAGCATCGACCCCGCCGTTTTGGTTGACGACGACGGACGCACTTATTGCTATTACGGCGGTCTGTGGGGCGGCCAGCTTGAGATGTGGCAGTCCGGCTCCTTCGATCCGAACGCACACCGTCCGGAAGGCGATGAGCCCGCTCTCGGCCCGATGTTTGCCGAATTCAATGACGACATGGATGCTTTCATCACAGAGCCCAAGCACCTGCAGATTCTTGATGAGAACGGTGACCCGATTAAGGCAGGCGATGAAGACCGCCGCTATTTCGAAGGTCCCTGGATGCACAAGTTCAACGGCAAATACTATCTCTCCTATTCGACCGGAACCACGCACTACCTGTGCTACGCAGAGGGCGAGAAGCCGGACGGCCCCTTCACCTACAAGGGACGCATTATGGAGCCCGTTCTCGGATGGACGACCCATCATTCCATCGTTGAGATCGACGGTGAGTGGTATCTCTTCTACCATGACTGCGAACTGTCCGGAGGAATCACCCATGAGCGCTGCGTGAAGTACACGAAGCTCAACATCCACGAGGACGGCACGATCGATACGATCTACCCTTACGAGTACGAAGAATAATTCCATTGGAATGAATAAAGGCCTTCGCTTCAAAAAGCGAAGGCCTTTTCTTATTCTGTTCAGCCGTAGAAGAACGGCGGTTCGTCGGCGGGCACACCCTCCGGCTCCGGGGTCGGGTCAAGGATCTTCCTGGCATTTTCCCTAAGGCTTCTTAAGTGAAGCACCAGGGCGACTGCCATCAGCAGTCCTTCAAAGAACCAGGCCGTATACTGAATTCCGGAGAAGCCGTACACATCGGCCATGCGGGACAGGAAACCGCAGAAAAGCGATACCATCATCAGCATGTGCGAGATGTCCGTTTCCATTCTGGTCGTACGGATTTCGGTTCTTCTGATCCATTCCGCCATGACAAAGTATACCGCCAAAAGAGGCAGGAAGATGTCGGCCAGATGAATCAGGTACTCCGATGCGTATACCCATTTGCCGTTTACAAAGAACGGAAGAATCCGCATGGCAATGACAGCTGCCAGGGACAGTATGGTGAACCATACCGCCAAAAACTCATAGTTGGCTTTCGGCTCTCCCAAAAGGACCTTTTTGCCGTCGGGGATCACCTTACGTTTGCCGTCCTTATACTCGATTCTTGTGGGAATCACCGCAGGACCGCCGAAAACCGTCAAAAGCAAAAGAATCAAAAGTCCTGGAATATCCGATACCACATCAATCGGCATGTACTCTCCGACGATTTCGCCCATGACAAAGTCCTGGGTCTTTCTGCCGTACAGCTCGTCCACCTCATACGCAGGGTACTTGCGGTCCGAGAGCACGAGTACATCAACCCAAAGAAGGAGCAGTGCCACTACCAATAAGCAGAATCTTTTCATTTCATTCCTCGTTTACTTACTCAGAAAACCCGCGAAATCCTTAAGCTGAGCCACACCGTAGAAGGCAGGCTTCTTTCCGAAGGATGCATCAAACAGAAGCGGGCTGTATTCCTTTCTCCAGGAACGGCCGTCCGTCACACCCCAAACCGTAAGGGAATCGATGTTCAGCGTGCCGGCATCCTTTCTCTGCAGAATGCCTTCCACAAGGTTGTAGTAGAAACGTCCCTGTGTGGCAAGAGTGTCGTCGTTAGCCTTCTGGATGTGCTGCCATCTTCCGAGTCCCACGTCAAGCTCCGTGATCTCGATCTTCAGACCGAGCTCGGCAAGGCGGTCAACCATCTTGAAGTATTCGGTCAGGCTGTCTTCAGTATAAAGATGAGCCTGAAGGCCGATGCCGTCGATCAGGTAATTGCCGTCCTTATCGACAAGCGTCTTTACAAAACTCTCAAGCGTTGCAGTCTTGAACTGCTCATTATAGTCATTGTAGAAAAGAGCAATGTTGGCAGGTGCGTATTTCTTAGCGAAATTGAATGCGTGCCAAATGTAATCCTCACCGATGATGTTGTACCAGTTGTTGTACTCCTTACGCATGGTACCGTCTTCCATCCATGCCTCGTTTACTACGTCGTAAGCATAGAACAGATCGGCGTATCCGGCTTCCTGAAGCTTGGTAAATACCTGCTTGATATAGCTTTCCATACGCTTCAGCATGACTTCTCTCGTTACAAGCTTACCGGTGTTCTGATCGAAGTTATCGTAGAAAATCCACTGAGGCGTCTGGCTGTACCATACAAGCGTATGTCCGCGAACCGCCATGTTGTTGGCCTTAGCCCAGTCAAGCATGGCAATCATGTCGGAATTGAATTCCACAACAAGATCCTTCTTCTCGATACTCTTGTCGCGGTTCAGGATATAGTCGGGCTTCATGGCATTTTCCATGGTGACACTGCTGAAATGTTTCAGGATGAGCTCACTCCAGTTGGCGTTGCCGCTCATCTGCGTGGTCAGACAGGTTCCGAACTTCATGCCGTGCTCGGCGAAAAGGTCTTTCAGAAATACTTCCGGCGGCTTCGGGGCCTCCGTAGGGGTAGGGCTCGGGACCTCGGTAGGGGTGAGCGTCGGTGTTTCGGCTACTGTAGGGGTCGCCGTAACCTCGGGCGTCGGCTCCTTCTTGCCGCTGCATCCTGCAAGGCAGCAGGCAAACAGACATGCTGCGAGGCAGATTGTCAGTACTCTCTTCATGTTACAAAATCTCCTTATGTTGCTTTCTATCTGAAGCGCAAAGCGCGTTCATTCCGATCAGTTGTTTCCGAGCGGCTCGAACTCCTCGTCACGCATTCTCGTCTCGAAATAGATATGGAAACCTGCCTCGTCCTTCATGACGGCGAAGTATTCCACAAAGTATTTTTTCGTAATCGGAACGCCTTGTGAAGTCTTACGGATATATTCCTTTACGACGGTTTTGATTTCATTGTTTGTGAACAGCGTCTTATCAGGGCTTGCATTCCAGAGCTTCGCCGGTTCGGTCTTTTCAAAGCCGACGCGCTCCAATTCATATTCGAGCCCTTCCCAGGTGCCCTTGCTCATATCCATCCGGACACGATAGGTATCGCCCGAATCTGTTTCGGTTTTGGCAATCTTATACGAATCGATAATCGCCTTCTTCTGCTTAAACGCAATCTTCGGCATGATCAATGTCAATACGAAATAGACAATCAATCCGACAAATACAAGCGCCAGAATCGTTTTCAATGCTTTCATGTCAGTCTCTCCCTTCTGATTCTTTTCATTCTCCTCTCGGGCCTGATTGCCCGCTAACAGGAGTATTATAGCATTTTCCTTCGGAAAAGACAATAGCACAGCGTTGCATCCCCCGTCCGGGCAAAAGAAAACCGCCGACTGTTTTCACAATCGGCGGTATTGGAAAATGCCATATCGAATATTATTTTCCGATCAAAGCCCAAGCGTACTCGGGATTCTCATCGGCGAGCTTTTTGAAGATGCTCTTCTTCTGTGCGATGGCAGCCTGTGCAGCGGCAAGACGTGCAATCGGAACACGGAAAGGCGAGCAGCTTACATAGTCAAGACCGATCTTGTGGCAGAACTCAACGGAAGAAGGATCTCCGCCGTGCTCGCCGCAGATGCCTACGTGAAGCTTCGGATTAACGGGCTTGCCGAGCTTGATCGCCATCTCCATCAGCTTGCCGACACCGGTCTGGTCAAGCTTTGCGAACGGATCGTTCTCGAAGATCTTGGTGTCATAGTAAGCGTTCAGGAACTTGCCTGCGTCATCACGGCTGAAGCCGAATGTCATCTGGGTAAGGTCGTTCGTACCGAAGCAGAAGAAATCAGCTTCCGTAGCGATCTCGTCAGCGGTAAGAGCTGCACGCGGGATCTCGATCATCGTACCTACCTCATACTCAAGATCAACGCCTGCGGCTGCGATCTCGGCATCGGCGGTATCCACAACAACCTTCTTAACATACTTGAGCTCTTTGATCTCACAAACAAGCGGAATCATGATCTCGGGCTTAACATTCCAATCGGGATGTGCTTCCTTAACCTCCAAAGCGGCACGGATGACAGCCTTCGTCTGCATCTTCGCAATGGAAGGATAGGTAACGGCAAGACGGCATCCTCTGTGACCCATCATCGGGTTGAACTCATGGAGGGAAGCGCACATAGCCTTAACTTCCTCAACGGTCTTGCCCTTCGCATCGGCGAGCTTCTGAATATCGGCTTCCTCGGTGGGAACGAACTCATGAAGCGGCGGGTCAAGGAAACGAATCGTAACCGGGTTGCCCTCAAGAGCCTCATACAAAGCCTTGAAGTCACTCTGCTGATAAGGAAGAATCTTGTCAAGAGCGATCTCTCTCTCTTCTTCGGTATCGGAGCAGATCATCTCACGGAACGCTGCGATTCTCTCGGGATCGAAGAACATATGCTCCGTACGGCAGAGGCCGATGCCTTCTGCGCCGAGCTCGCGGGCCTTCATGGCATCGCGGGGCGTATCGGCATTGGTACGTACCTTCAGTTTACGGAACTTGTCAGCCCAACCCATTACACGGCCGAAATCGCCGGAAATGGAAGCGTCAACCGTCGGAATGATGCCGGCATAGATGTTACCGGTCGTTCCGTCGATGGAAATCTCGGAACCTTCCTTAAAGGTCTTCTTGCCGAGCGTGAATACCTTATTCTCTTCATCCATATTGATGTCGCCGCAGCCGGATACACAGCAGGTACCCATACCACGTGCAACAACCGCTGCATGGCTGGTCATACCGCCGCGGACGGTCAGGATGCCCTGCGCGGCCTTCATGCCGGTGATATCCTCCGGAGAAGTCTCAAGACGTACAAGCACGACTTTCTTGCCTTCTGCGGCCCATTTTTCAGCATCTTCTGCGGTAAATACGACCTGGCCGCATGCAGCACCGGGAGATGCTCCGAGACCGCGTCC
>CADBTG010000282.1 GCA_902797475.1 uncultured Lachnospiraceae bacterium
GGCCTGAAGCTTTCGGGCGGTGAGAAACAGCGCATTTCGATTGCGCGTGTCATCCTGAAGGATCCGAAAATCCTGATCCTCGACGAGGCGACTTCGGCACTCGATTCGATTTCGGAAAATGCCATCCAGGAAGCCCTCGAAACGATGATGCAGGGTCGCACGAGCATCGTCATTGCGCACCGGCTTTCCACGATTCTGAAGGCCGAGAAGATTCTTGTCGTGTCGGGCGGCGTGATTGCCGAGCAGGGCACGCATGAAGAGCTTCTTGCGAAGGACGGAATCTACCGCGAGCTGTATGAGACGCAGTTCCGTACCGTCATTGACAACGAGCTCGGAGAGAAGAGCGAAGATAAGAAGGACGAGCCCGGGGAAAAAGAGAAAGAATAGAATTGTATTCCCGAAGGAGTTGTGCTATACTCGTTGACAATTGAATATCGATATGGAAGATACGGTTTGAAAGTTGTAAAGATGAGTAGATTAATAGGGAATCCGGTTAGAATCCGGAGCAACCGCCATTACTGTATTTGACGAAGAGGGCACAATAGCCATTGGATTATTCCGAGAAGGTGTGCCTTTATGCAGGTATGCTATATCATAAGTCAGGAGACCTGCCGTATCTTTTCAGGTTATCACGCTTGGGCATGGGAGAGTGCAGCCGATATATCGCCGGAAGGCTTTGGTGCACGACTCGCTCCAAGGCTTATATCTGTGTGATTATCAGTTGCCCCTCATGAAAATGAGGGGCTTTTTATTTGCGGAAAGGAGAGGAAAATGGCATACGAACGAATTCATCCGGCTGTTTTGGTGCTTTATTTTCTTTCCGTTACGATTCCGGCGATGTTCTCGTTAAATCCGCTTCTGCTGATTCCCGCATTTGCCGGGGCCGTTTTCTTTTTGCTTCTTGCGGAGCCGGAACCACCGAGATTACGGACTGTATTGTGGTTAGCGCTTCTGACTGCTTTGATTATCATCATCAATCCGCTGTTTTCACACCGCGGACAGACGGAACTGTTCTTCCTAAACGGTCATGCGATAACGCTTGAGGCGCTGTTATACGGCGTGCGTAATGCATTTTGCGTGCTGACGGTGCTTCTTTGGTGCCGCATCTTCAACCGGATCGTGAGCAGCGAAAAGCTTTTGGCGCTTCTCGGAAAGACCTTTCCGAAGACCGCACTGCTGCTTTCGTCCTCGCTCCGGCTTGTGCCGCTTCTTCGCTGCCGCGCGGCGTCGATGCGCGATACCCAGCAGGAGCTCGGCTTATACGGAAACGGCGAGATGAGCGACCGGCTTACCGGCGGTGCGAGGGTCTTTTCGATGCTTGTGACGTGGTCCTTAGACCACGCGAGTGACGTGAGTTCCTCGATGAAGGCGCGTGGCTACGGTCTTAAGGGACGGACAACTTATTCGGTATACCGCTTCAAAAAAAGAGACGCGGTATTAACCGTGCTTCTTATACTATTGGACGCCGGCGTTCTTACGGTGATGGCAACCGGCCGCCTTGCATTTTCCTTTTACCCGGTTCTTTCCGCGAAGCACGGCCCGGCGACAACGACAGCACTGATATGCTATGCCGTGACGGCGCTTGCGGCAGCCGCCTTCGAGGCTTTTGAGGCAATCCGGTGGAAGGTCCGCAGGTCCCGAATCTGACGGATTTCGATGGCAAATACCATAGATAAAAAGGCATTGAGATGAACATACTGCAAGCTGACAACCTGACATTTTCCTATCCGGACGCGAAACGCCCGGCAATTTGTGATGTCAGCCTGTCGCTTGAGGAAGGCAGTTTTTCGATTCTTTACGGGCCGTCCGGCTGCGGCAAATCAACGCTTCTTAAGCTCCTGAAAAAGGAGATTGCGCCGTACGGAAAGCTGAGCGGCGAAAGGCGATACGCGGGAACCCCGTATGGGGAACTCGATGCCAGAGTTGCGGCTTCGGAGATCGGATATCTCTCGCAGGACCCGGACAGTCAGATTGTCGCGGATGTTGTGTGGCAGGAGCTCGCATTTGCCCTTGAGAATCTCGGAACAAAGCCGGAGAAGATTCGCGCGAGGGTGGCTGAGATGGCCGCTTATTTCGGGATTGAAGGCTGGTTTCATAAGAAAACGTCGGAGCTTTCGGGCGGACAGAAACAGCTTCTCAATCTGGCGTCCGTGATGACGCTTGAGCCGAAGGTATTGCTTCTTGATGAGCCGACGGCGCAGCTTGATCCGATTGCAGCAGGAGATTTTTATGCGATGATTCTGCGGCTGCACCGAGAACTCGGCGTGACGGTTTTGATAGCGGAACACCGGATGGAGGAGATTCTTTCCGAGGCAGACCGCGTGTTTGTTTTGACGGACGGGGAGTTGAGATACAGCGGAAAGGCCGATGAAATCGGGACTTTCTTCGCGAAAGAAGAGTATAAGGCAATGGCCGCCGGACTTCCGGCAGCTGTCCGTCTTTATACGCTTCTTGAAAAATGTGCGGGGGGAGAAAAAACACCGCTTTCCGTGGCAGAGGGGCGAAGCTTTTTGCGGACGCATTTCGGAAACGAAATCCGGTCGCTCGATAAAGCCCGTGCTGACCGGGAAGGAGAGTCTTCGGACCGCGTGAAGACTGCGGAGGATGAGAAGACCGCTGAAAAGAAGACGGTTGCCGTTTCTGTGAAGGATGCCCGCTTCCGGTATAAAAAGCATTCGGAGGACATTCTTCGCGACACTTCCGTTACGGTATACGAGGGAGAGCATTTCTGCATTCTCGGCGGAAACGGGAGCGGAAAAACGACGCTTCTTTCGGTCATCCTCGGGACGAACCGCGTGTACGCGGGGCAGGTAAGTCTGTTCGGCAAGCCAATCCGTTCCTATCGTGACGGAGAGAGAAACCGCGGGCTTGTTGCGATGCTTCCGCAAAACCCGAAGGATGTCTTTGTCTGCGATGTGGTCCGGGAGGACTGGGTACTCGCCTGTAAGACGATGGGACTTAAGGACGGAGAGTGTGACCGCGCGATTGAAACGATGGCGGAGAAGCTTGGAACAAAAGAGTTCCTCGACCGGCATCCCTACGATCTGAGCGGCGGGGAACAGCAAAAGACCGCACTTGGAAAAGTACTACTGCTGCAGCCGAAGCTTCTGCTTCTGGACGAACCGACCAAGGGGCTTGATGCCGCATACAAGAAGGAATTGAAGGGCATTCTGAAGGCGCTTCAGGCGGAAGGGACGACGGTTATTTCCGTGACACATGATACCGAGTGGGCGGCAGAGCTTGCCGACCGCGTCGGAC
>CADBTG010000283.1 GCA_902797475.1 uncultured Lachnospiraceae bacterium
ACCTCCGTATCCTCCTTAAGAGGCATCAGATTGAGGATTGCAATCTTCAGCGGACGGATGTCCTGCGAAGTCGCGCGGTTCTCATCCATAACAAATATATTCTCATCGATTACGACCTGCCTTGCCGGCAAGTCATTTTGTACTTTGATCGGCATGTTTCGTCCTTTCTATGCTTCGCAAAGCTTCAGGAATTCCTCCTCGGAAATAATCGGAATTCCGAGCTCTTTCGCTTTTTTATTCTTACTCGACCCGCTTGCGGTGTCGTTATTAATCAGATAATCGGTTTTTGCGGAAACGGAGCCCGCAACCTTACCGCCGCGCTCCTCAATGTAATCCTTGACGGCGTCACGGTTGGGAAAATGCGAAACCGCTCCGGTAATCACAAACGTTTTGCCGGTAATCGGCGATTCCATGACCTCCTCCTGTGCCTCGAAAGACACTACTCCGAGAAGGTCGTTAAGCATTCGGGCGTACTCCGGATCAGCCATGTAAGCGGTCACATTTGCCGCAAGCACGGCGCCGAGACCGGGGATGTCCGTAAGGCTTTCCACGGTGGCATTTCGAATCGCATCCATATCATAGCCGAAAGCCTTGCAGATCAGCTTGGCATTTGCCAGTCCGATGCCGGGGATTCCGAGACTGTAGAGGAATTTCGGCATGCTGACGGTCTGCGCCTTTTTGGCTGCTGCGAGAAGGTTCTCAAACGATCTCTCGCCGAAGCCTTCCATTTGCACGAATTCCTCCCGGATTTCGGGCGTATCCATGCGGAACAGATCGGCCGGTTCCTTTATAAAACCGCGTCCGATCAGCTTTTCGATTGTCATATCCGAAAGCCCTTCGATGTTCATCGCATCACGGCTCACGAAGTGGCTGAACAGCTTGATTTTCTTTGCAAGGCAGTTCGGATTCGTGCAGTAGAGCGCCTTTGCTTCCAAAACGGCGCGCACTTCGGTAGGCCCGCCGCATACGGGGCAGGTCTTCGGAATCTCGATATTTCCGCTCTTGGTAAGGTCCTCCGCGATTTGCGGAATAATCATGTTGGCTTTGTAAACCGTTATTTCGTCGCCGATGCCGAGCTGCAGTTCTTCCATTACGCTCAGGTTATGGACGCTCGCGCGGCTCACGGTCGTGCCCTCGAGCTCGACCGGCTCAAAGATGGCGACCGGGTTGATGAGACCGGTTCTTGACGGACTCCACTCAATTGCAAGGAGCTTCGTCTGACGCGTCTCATCCTTCCATTTGAAGGCAATCGCGTTACGCGGAAACTTCGCGGTGCGCCCGAGACTGTTTCCGTATGCGATGTCGTTATACGTAAGCACCAGGCCGTCCGACGGAAAATCATTGGTCGCGACATGGTCGGCAAACCACTGAATCGTCTCAGGCATGTTGCTCTGATTCACTTTCTTATATTCGACCGGGTCGAAACCGAGCTCGCGCAGGTAGTTAAGCTGCTCCTCGCGGGTCGCGAACCCGTCCTCTCCGTTCATACTGATTAAGGCAAATGGGAACAGATACACGTTACGCTCCGCCGTAATGCGGTTATTGAGCTGGCGGACCGTGCCGCTGCAGAGGTTTCTCGGGTTTTTGTAGCGGTCCTCGTCCTTCTCGATTGCGGCATTGATCTTCTCAAAGTCGCTGTAACGAATGACTGCCTCGCCACGCAAAACAAGCTCGCCCTTGTAGGCGATTTTCAGGGGAATATTCTTGAATACGCGGGCGTTGTTGGTGATAACTTCGCCAATCTCGCCGTTTCCGCGGGTTACGGCTTTATAAAGCTCGCCGTCACGGTAAGTGAGGACAACGGTCAGACCGTCCATCTTCCAGGACAGAATGCTTTCATGGCTTCCGGTCCACGCCGCAAGCGCTTCCCTGTCCTTTGTCTTATCAAGAGACAGCATCGGGCTCTCATGGCGCTCCTTCGGAAGCTCCGAAAGAATCTCATAACCGGCATGCTGCGTCGGGCTGTTGGCAAGCGCAAATCCGGTCTCCTCTTCGAGTGAGCGCAGTTCATCATAGAGCGCATCATACTCGAAATTCGACATGATTTCGCGGTCTTCCTGCTCATACGCCCGGGCCGCCTTGTCAAGCAGCTCGGTCAATTCGATTATGCGTTGTTTCTTGTCCATAAAAACCTTTCCCTGTTTGGTTATCAGGTATGATGAGCGAGTGGTTCGGGCGGATTTCGGGGTAACATTTTCCGCCGCTTTTTCTACAGAAGCTTCTTCAGTTCCGCAAGTTCCTTCGGCGTAACCTCGCGGTACTTACCGCTCGGCAGATCACCGAGAAGAATGTTCATGACGCGCACGCGCTTCAGCGCGACAACCTTGTACTCGAGATATTCGCACATGCGGCGAATCTGGCGGTTCATTCCCTGAATCAGAACAATCCTGAAAAAGCATTCGCCGATTTGCTGCACTTTGCAGGGCGCCGTCTTCTTTCCGAGAACCGGAACTCCGTGCCCCATACTGTATAAAAACTCCGGCGTGACGGGCTTATCGACGCGCACCAGATACTCTTTCTCATGCCCTTCGCCCGCTTTGGCGATGCGGTTCGCAAGGTCTCCGTCGTTGGTTAAAAGGATCAGCCCGCTTGAATTCTTATCAAGCCGTCCGACCGTATAAATCCGCTTGCCGTAATTGATATAATCGATGATGTTGTCGGGATTGCTGCGGTCGGAAGTGCACTCGACACCTCTCGGCTTATGGAACGCAAGAACGACTTTGTCATCCTTCTTCGTAAGGTTTGCTTCCTTGCCGCGCACCCGTACCTTCTGCCCGGGCATGACTCTCGTTCCGAGCGTTGCCACCTCGCCGTTCACGGTAACAACACCTTCCTCGATCAGCTTGTCGGCTTCCCGTCGCGAGCATACGCCTGCGTCGCTCAGATATTTGTTGATTCTTACGCCTTCCTGTTCCATTTTCCATCCTCAAAAGCTCTCGTCCGCAGCCTCTTCCGCAACGGTTCCCGATTCGACAAAACACTATTCTGAATCATTGTACCATATTCCGCCATTTTTTCAACCATTATTGCCTAGTTGCAGGGTACGCCGGATTCCTGCAGGTGGAAAATGGCACAGTATCCGACTGATTCGGGCAGGATTGAAAATGGCATGACTTCCGGCATATTCGGGAGAGAGTTTTTAAGCGAGTAGTACGGACTCTAGGTGGCTTCTGGCCACTCTAGTCCGTTTTTTCACTGCAAGACCGCCACAAAGACACAAGGCGTACGGACTTGTGAGGGCTTTCAGCCCTTCAAGTCCGTACTTTTGCAGCTAGTTCGCCGCCTAATGTAAGCCCTCCAAAGCAAGAAATACGGACTTGAGAAGCTTTTCAACCTCTCAAGTCCGTACTTTCACAGCAGATTAGCCACCAAAGGCAATCCTTCCAAGACAAGTATTACGGACTTGAGAGGGCTTTTGGCCCCTCAAGTCCGTATTCTCGCCGCAAATCTGCCCAAGAAAACAAGAAATACGGACCTGGTAGGCCTTACAGCCTCTCAGGTCCGTATTATAAATCATTCACTGCTTGCATCATTCACCGCTTGACATCATTCACCGCCACTACCGGCTTACACTTACGCCTCGTCAATTGCCTTGCCGATGTCGTGGCGCATATATTTGTTGGCAAACGAGATCTTCTCGGTGGCCTTGTAAGCCTTGGCACGGGCAGCCTTCAGGTCTCCTGCCTTTGCCACAACGCCGAGCACGCGGCCGCCGTTCGTGAGAACCGCGCCGTCAGCACCGAACTTTGTTCCGGCGTGAAATACATACTCGCCGTCCGCATCCGAGAATCTGTCGAGTCCGCTGATCGGAAGTCCCTTCTCGTACTTCTGCGGATATCCGTCGGAAGCAAGCACAACACAAACCGCTGCGCCGTTATCAAACTTCAGGTCGATATCGGAAAGCTTGCCGTCAATGCAGGCTTCGAATACGTCGACGATATCCGTCTCCATTCTCGGAAGCACAACCTGCGTCTCGGGATCACCGAAACGGGCATTGTACTCGAGAACCTTCGGTCCGTCCGGCGTCAGCATCAGTCCGACAAACATGACCCCGTGGAACGGTCTTCCCTCGGCGCGCATCGCGGCCATCGTGGGCTTGTAAATCTTCTCGATGCAGAACTCTTCGATTTCTTTTGTATAGAACGGGCTCGGGGAAAATGTTCCCATGCCGCCTGTATTAAGACCCGTATCTCCGTCGCCGGCACGCTTGTGATCCTGTGCGCTCGTCATCGGCGCGATATTCGTTCCGTCGCAGAACAGAAGGGCCGAAACCTCGCGGCCGGTCATGAATTCCTCGATGACCATCTTGTTTCCGGCGTTTCCGAAATGCTTATCCAGCATGATTTCCTTAACGCCCGCAAGCGCTTCCTCAAGCGTATTGCAAATCAGAACGCCCTTGCCGAGTGCCAGTCCGTCCGCCTTTAAGACGATCGGCATCTTCGCGGTCTTCAGATACTCCATCGCCGCATCCGCATCCGTGAAGTTTTCGTAAGTCGCGGTCGGAATGCCGTATTTCTTCATCAAATCCTTCGAGAATGCCTTGCTTCCCTCAAGAATCGCAGCATTCGCGCGCGGTCCGAATACCCGAAGCCCGGCAGCCTCGAAAGCATCCACGATGCCGCCTACCAAAGGATCGTCCGGTCCGATTACCGTCAGGTCGATCTCCTTTTCCCTGGCAAATGCGACGAGCTTGTCAAACTCCATTACTCCGATCGGCACGCACTCCGCGATTTCCGCGATTCCGGCATTGCCCGGAGCAGCATAAATCTTATCAACCTTACTGCTCTGACTTACCTTCCATGCAATGGCATGCTCACGGCCGCCTCCGCCGACAATCAAAACCTTCATGCTTCTGCCCGATGCATCCGAAGACACATCTCATCCTTTCGTCATTTTATTCCGAGCTTATCCCGCTCTTCATCCGTCAGCAGGTCTTTCCTGACCGCAAACGGTTTATAGACATATTCCGTATAGTTTTTTACCTCTGCCGAATCCTGTCCGGCATCCGTGGTATACTCTTTAATGACGTTTCCGTGGGAATCATATTCGTAGTGCCGGGTAATATCCCAGCTTTCCACCGACACGACCCTGCCCTTTTTATCGTATTCGTAATAATCCGTGATTCCGCCGGGGCCGATCATCTGCTTCAGCCTTCCGCCTTCATCGTAGGTGCATTCGTATTCGGCTTCGTCAACCTTGTTCCCGTCCTGAATGCGGTATTCGGCGATCTGATTTTCCTGTGAGTCAAAAAGGCTCACCTGCTCGGTTTCCGAGGAAACGCCGTATACATTATATATTCTTTCGAGATACGATAACTTCTCAAGAGTGCCTGTCGGCCGGCGGGTCCACCTTACAACCGTCTCCCGGCTCAGCTCGATATCGGAGAAAATCTTTTGATCCATGCAAACCAAAAGGCCGTTCTCATCGCTTTCAAAAGCAATGCTCTCGGATAATCTGCCGTTTTCGCCGAAATGCTCTTCCAAAATGAGAATTCCGCGTTCATCATACTGGTAGCGGTGTGTCTCCGTTGTCCCGGCTTCGCTGATTTCCGCTTTCATCTGCCGTCCGTCCGGGTCGTATTCTCTTTCTTCCGTCCGTACATCACCCGATGCATAAGAAGTCTTAATCCGAACCGGTCTGCCGCTCTCGTTAAGGGTATACTCGGTGATCCGGTCAAAATCCGCATATCCCGAGTTCCGGTACTTTACCTTCTCAAGCAGAAGGTTCCCGTGATCATCATATTCGCAAAGCGTAATCGGTGTCTTCTGCCCGTCGTAAACATCATATTCCGAGACGAGCCGGAACACCAGAACGTACCCGTCCGGAACCTCCGGAATGTCATACTTCGGCCCTTTGTCCTTCTTATGGAAAATGCCACCGAGAATCAATACGCAGGCGATAACAATAACGCCCGCGATTGAACCGAACAGAATATAGCGACTCTTTTTACTGAGTTTTGTAAACCACCTTTTCAGAAACCCCATAATATTTCCTCAAGGCTGTCCCACACAGCCCTTATTCCGTGAAAAAAGCCCCGTTAACCTCTCTGACGCGGTTGTTGGCAATTGCATCAATGGCTTTCGGAAGAATGATCCACTCCGCCTGCTCCATGACACGGCGCTGCAATACCTCAGGGGTATCACCGGGAAGAATCTCCACAGCCTTCTGTAAGAGAATCGGTCCGGTATCCGTTCCGGCATCCACAAAGTGCACCGTTGCACCGGTGACCTTGACCCCGCGCGCCAAAACCTTTTCATGAACATGAAGTCCGTAATATCCATCGCCGCAGAAGGAAGGAATCAGAGACGGATGGATATTAATGATGCGGTGCGAGTATTTTTCGGTCATCTTCTCGGGAAGAATCACCAAAAATCCCGCCAGAACAATCAAATCCGGATGAAACCGGTCCACAGCCTCAAGCAGAGCATCCTCAAACGCGGCACGCGTTTCATAAGCTTTCCGCGATACGCAGACACCCGGAATGCCGTTCTGTTCGGCCCGTGTCAAAGCATACGCATCCGGCTTATTGCTGATTACGCCGCAAAGCTTCGTGTTGGTAATCGTTCCGTTCTTCACGCCGTCAATGATTGCCTGCAGATTCGTTCCGCCGCCGGACACCAGTACGACCGTATTCAGCATATCGTAATTCCCTTCTCGCCGTCGGTGATCTCGCCGACAATGTAAGCGGTCTCGCCGGCCTTCTTAAGAGCCTTAAGGGCGGCATCAGCCTGCGCAGGATCCACGGCAATCATCATGCCGATACCCATATTGTAAGTGTTGTACATCATCTTCTCTTCGATGTTGCCGTTTACGCGAAGCAATTCGAAAATCGGAGGTACTTCATAGCTGTCCTTGCGAATCATCGCATGCTTGCCGTCGGGAAGCATTCTCGGAATGTTCTCATAAAAGCCGCCGCCCGTGATATGGCTGCAGGCCTTCACGACGATACCGCCGTCCTTCAGGGCCTTCAGAGCCTTCACGTAAATCTTGGTG
>CADBTG010000284.1 GCA_902797475.1 uncultured Lachnospiraceae bacterium
AAGAGCTTTTTGAAAAATACAAAGGCGTCACGGCCGATGATCTGATGAACAATTTCAAGTATTTCCTCGACGGCATCATGCCGGTCTGCGAGAAATATCAGATCAAGATGGCCGTTCATCCCGACGATCCCGCCTGGTCGGTATTCGGCCTTCCGAGAATCGTAACGAGCGAGAAAGCCCTCGAGAAGATTGCTTCGCTGAATGACAGCATCTATAACGGCTTTACGTTCTGCACGGGTTCTCTCGGCTCGAACCGCGAGAACGACCTTCCGGCCTGCATCCGCAATCCGAAGATCGCGCCGAGAATTCATTTTGCGCACCTTCGCAACATCAAGTTCGAGGCCCCAGGCGTATTCCATGAGAGCAGCCATCTTTCTTCCGACGGCTCCTTTGACATGTATGAAATCTGCAAGGCCCTTAAGGAAATCGGCTTTGACGGCGTCGTAAGACCCGACCACGGCCGCATGATCTGGGGCGAGAAGGCAAGACCCGGCTACGGCCTTTATGACCGTGCGCTCGGCGTAGCTTACCTGAACGGACTTTTTGAAGCCATTGACAAGAACGGGGGATGCAGATAATGAGACTGACAGCATACAAAGAAGAGCAGAAGAGCTTTCTTGACAAAGGATACGAGCTTCCCCGTTATGACCGTTCGGAGATGATTGCAAAGACCAAGGCAGAGCCGACATGGCTTCATTTCGGCGCCGGAAACATCTTCCGTGCTTTCCCTGCCGCTTTGCTTGAAAATATGCTGAATAACGGCGAAACCGACAGAGGCGTCATCGTTGCCGAGGGCTTTGACTATGAAATTATTGACAAAGCATACGCTCCTTATGACAACCTGAGCCTTCTTGCGGTACTGAAGGCTGACGGTACCGTGCAGAAGAAGGTCATCGGCAGTGTTGCGGAAGCCTTAAAGGGCGATCCCGCTTCGCCGGATTATGACCGTCTTCGTCAGATTTTCCGCAGTCCGAGCCTGCAGATGGTCACATTTACGATTACCGAAAAAGGCTATTCGCTGACCGGTCCGGACGGAAACCTGTCCCCGATTGCGAAGAAGGATCTTTCGGAATGCGGACTGAATCCGGTTCTCATCATGGGCAAGGTGACGGCGCTTTTATATGAGCGTTTCCTTGCCGGCGCATATCCCGTTGCGATGTCCTCGATGGACAACTGTTCGCATAACGGCGACAAGCTTAAGGCCGCTGTCATGACCTACGCAAAGACCTGGGAAGAGCAGGGAATCGTGAAGGAAGGCTTCACGGCTTATCTTTCCGATCCCGAAAAGGTTACGTTCCCGTGGAGCATGATCGACAAGATCACGCCGAGACCGGATGACGCGGTAAAGGCCATGCTCACGGACGACGGCTTTGAGGATACCGACCTGATCATTACTTCAAAGAATACCTATACGGCGCCTTTCGTAAATGCCGAGGAGACGCAGTATCTTGCCGTTGAGGATACGTTCCCGGCCGGCAGACCTGCGCTTGAGAAGGCCGGCGTTTTGTATGCGGACCGCGAAACCGTTGATAAGATCGAGAAGATGAAGGTCTGCACGTGCCTGAATCCGTTACATACGGCGCTTGCGATTTACGGCTGCATTCTCGGTTATACGAAGATTTACGAGGAGATGAAGGACCGGGAGCTCAGCGGACTGATCACGAAGATGGGTTATGTCGAGGCAATGCCGGTTGTTGTCGATCCCGGCATTTTAAAGCCCTCCGATTTCATCGGCGATGTTTTGACGAAGCGTCTTCCGAATCCGTTCATGCCCGACGCGCCGCAGCGTATCGCAACCGATACGTCGCAAAAGCTTCCGATCCGTTTCGGCGAGACGCTGAAGGCTTACCAAAAGAACGGTCTTTCCTTTGACAGCCTTACGATGATTCCGCTTGTGCTTGCAGGCTATGCGCGTTACCTTTCCGGTCTTTCGGATGACGGCGAGCCTTTCACGCAGTCCGCGGATCCGATGCTTGACGAGCTTAAGAAGGTGACCGAAGGTTACACGCTCGGCGGAAACAACGATTATTCCAAACTTCGTGCGTTATACAGCCGTGAGGATGTCTTTGGTCTGAACCTTTACGAGGTCGGACTCGGAGAGAAGATTGAGGGCATGGTTGCCGAGCTTTATGCCGGCAAGGGTGCTGTCAGAAAGACGCTTAAAAAATATGTAAATCCCTGACGGTTCGTGAATGGGGGAGACCGTAAGGAGGAGTGAATATGTGGATTTATATTGTAACGGGCATCGTGGTGCTCCTTGTCATCTGGAGCATTTACGACGGATTCCGTAAGGAAAAGCAACTGTTAGAGCGGGCAAAAAGGACTTTCGGCCTTGCGCCCGAGGAGGAGATGACGCCGGAGCGCTACCGCTCCCTCGCCGCATTTCTCGAGTCCCTGCCGAAGCAGGATACAGACATTGACGAGATCACCTGGAACGATCTTGACATGGACCGGATTTTTGCAGAGCTCAACCATACGTGCTCCGCTGTCGGGGAAGAGGTGTTATTTTCCATCCTTCATCGCCCGCAGATGACCGGAGACGAGCTTGTCACAAGGGAGAAACTGATTGACCTTTTCCTTAATGAGGAGAATGCCAGAAACAAGGCAGGCCGTGCGCTTTTACGCATGGGCAAGATGCGCAGGATTTCCGTTTACGATTACATGATGCGGCTCCATAACGTACGTAAGGAGAGCAATCTCAGGCATTATCTGATGCTGCTTCCGTACATCGCCGCCGTCGTTTTGATGATTGTCGGAGAAACCTCTGTCGGCGTCGGCCTGTTTCTCGGATGCGCGCTTTTAAACATCGCGACGTATATGAAAAGAAAGGGCGAGATCGAGCCGTATCTCGACGTGGTCTCGTACATCGTCCGCTGGCTCAATTCCGTGGAACATCTGTCCGACGAGCTTTCGGATGTGGAAAATGAAACGCTCTCCGGAATGCTTGCGGAAATGAAGAAGGATGCTTCGGGCTTTCACTCCTTTGTCAGACTCTCGGCGGTTCTTGCGCAGAGCACCCCGACCGAAAGCATTACGGAACTTGTCATGGCGTACATGCGGATGTTGTTCCATATCGATCTGATTAAGTTTAACCGGATTTTCCGCACGTTTGAGGAGCATCAGGACGAGCTCAACCGGCTGTTTCTTTCG
>CADBTG010000285.1 GCA_902797475.1 uncultured Lachnospiraceae bacterium
GTAAATGATCCGCCGAACGGCGGTTTTTAAGGAATGAAAAATGGCACAGTTAATTGACGGAAAGAAGATCTCCGCGGAGATCAAGGACGAACTGAAGGAAAAGGTTGCGGCGCTTAAGGCGGAAGGCAGGGAGATTACCCTTGCGGTCATCCAGGTCGGAAACGACAAGGCTTCCACCGTTTATGTCGGCAATAAAAAGAAGGCCTGTGAGTATATCGGCGTGCGCTCTTTGGCGTATGAGCTTCCCGAGGAAACGACCGAGGAGGAGCTTTTGAACCTTGTGAAGGAACTGAATGCGAGAAAGGATGTCAACGGCATTCTCGTGCAGCTGCCGCTTCCGGCACACATTTACGAGGACCGGATTCTTCTGGCAATCGACCCCGATAAGGATGTGGACGGCTTCCATCCGGTAAATGTGGGACGTCTCTGGATCGGAGAGGAAGGCTTCCTTTCCTGTACGCCCGCAGGCGTGATCCAGCTGCTGAAGCGCACGGGAATTGAGATTTCCGGCAAAAACTGTGTTGTAATCGGACGCAGCAACATCGTCGGAAAGCCCATGGCAGCGCTACTGCTTCGTGAGAACGGCACCGTAACGATCTGTCATTCCCGCACGAAGAACCTTGCCGAGGTGACGAAGCAGGCGGACATTCTCGTGGTGGCAATCGGCAAGCCGAATTACATCACGGCGGATTACGTGAAGGAAGGCGCCGTTGTCATCGATGTAGGCATCCATCGGAATGCAGACAATAAGCTGACCGGAGACGTGGATTTTGAGAGCGTTTCCGAGAAGGCATCCTATATTACCCCGGTACCCGGCGGTGTCGGACCGATGACGATTGCGATGCTGATGTGCAACGTTGTCAGAAGCGTCGGAAAGTAAGGAGACGGTATGAAGGTCTGTTTGATCTCTCTCGGCTGTGACAAGAACCTTGTGGACAGCGAGAAGATGCTCGGTCTTTTGCGTGATGCGGGGCACGAAATCACGGATGATGAGAACGAGGCGGAAGCCATCATCATCAATTCCTGCTGCTTTATCCATGACGCCAAAGAGGAAAGCATCGAAAACATCATTGCCGCGGCGGAACGAAAGAAGAGCGGCGTATTAAAGCGGCTTGTGGTGACAGGCTGTCTTGCCGAACGGTATGCGGACGAAATCCGAAAGGAGATTCCCGAGGTGGACGCCGTTTTGGGAACGACCGCGTGGGAATCCGTTACGGCTGCTCTGAAAACGAAAAAAGGAATTACAAAAAAGCGCGAGCTTTCGTATCTTCCGGACCCGAAGGTCAGACGTTTTCAGGCGCCCGGCAACCATGTGTCCTATCTGAAAATATCCGAGGGATGCAACAAGCACTGCACATACTGCGTCATTCCGTCGGTGCGCGGACCTTACCGCTCATTTTCCATGGAAGAGCTCGTCGCGGAGGCCTCGGAGCTGGCTGAAGCCGGTGCAAAGGAGCTGATTCTCGTGGCGCAGGATACGACCGTTTACGGTGTTGATCTATACGGCGAAAAGAAGCTTCCGGAGCTGCTTCAAAGACTGTGCAAGATCGACGGAATCGAAAGAATCCGCCTGATGTACTGCTACCCCGAAGAAATCACCGATGAGTTGATTGCGGTGATGAAGGAGGAGCCGAAGATTTGCAAATACCTCGACATGCCGATTCAGCATGCAAGCGACGAAATCCTTAAGCGGATGGGCAGAAAGACAACGGAGAAGGAGCTTAGGACCGTATTACGAAAGCTCCGTAAGGAAATCCCCGGAATCGCCCTTCGCACGACGCTGATCACCGGCTTTCCGGGCGAGACGGAAGAGGACATGGAGAAACTTAAAAAGTTCGTGGTCAGCGGCAAATTCGACAGACTCGGCGTGTTCCCCTACTCAAAAGAGGAGGGTACTCCGGCGGCCGTGATGAAGAATCAGGTCCCGAAGAGAATCCGTGTCCGCAGGAAAAACGAAATCATGCGCCTGCAGCGTGACATTTGCGCGGAAAAGGCGAAGAAATGCATCGGAAAGAGATTCGACGTCATGGTTGACGGATTTCTGCCCGGTGAGGAGGTCTATGTCGGACGGACCTACCGGGATGCTCCCGGGATTGACGGCATGGTTTACTTTACGGCAAACCGTACCCTCATGTCCGGCGAAACCGTTTCGGTTCGCATTACCGGAGCGGGAGAATACGATTTGATTGGAGAGATAAAAGAATGAATGTTCCGAACAAACTCACCATAATCAGAGTCTTCATGATTCCCTTCTTCGTGATTTTACTGTTGTTTGAGGACATACTTCCGTATTTCAACTTCTTTGCGCTTGCGGTTTTCGCGCTCGCCAGTTTTACGGACTTTTTGGACGGACATATCGCGAGAAAATACAACCTCGTAACGACTTTCGGAAAATTCATGGACCCGCTTGCGGATAAGATTCTTGTCTGCACGGCACTCATCATGCTGATCGAATTCGACCGGATTCCCGCCGTAGTCGTAGCCATCATCATGGCACGTGACTTCATCATCAGCGGTTTCCGTCTGATTGCAAGCGACAAGGGCATCGTCATTGCGGCCGGCTGGCTCGGTAAGATCAAGACCGTGGTCCAGATGGTCATGTGCATGCTTCTTCTGTTCACCGCAGGCGATACCTTTGACGGCATCATCTTCGACATCGCAAGAGTTCTGGGGCAGATTGCCATGTGGCTCGCCCTGATTCTGACCGTTTTGAGCCTTATTGTTTACATTTGGGATAACCGGGAGGTCCTGAGGGACAAACATGAGTAGAGTTGTCGTCATCGGAGGGGGTGCAGCGGGCATGATGGCCGCCGTTTCCGCGGCAGAATGCGGGAACCGGGTCACCCTTCTTGAGAAGAACGAAAAACTCGGAAAGAAGATTTACATCACGGGCAAGGGCCGGTGCAACTTCACGAATGCCTGCGACAGGGAGGAGTTTTTCGATAAAATCGTAACGAATCCGCGGTTTTTGTACAGTGCATTCCACACATTTTCCAACGAAGATGCCATGGCATTTTTCGAGAACCGGGGCATGCCTGTCAAGGTGGAGCGCGGCAATCGGGCTTTTCCGGTTTCCGATCATGCTTCCGATGTCACGAAGGTGCTTTCGGACGAAATGAAGCGGCTCGGCGTGACGGTAAGGCTTCGCTGCGAGGTTTCGGGAATCGAAACCGTGCCGTACCGGGGAACCGGGAAAAAGGACACATGGAATGCTGCCGTAAGCGGCGTGCGGCTTTCCCACGGAGAAACTGTTCCGGCCGATGTGATCATCGTTGCAACGGGAGGACTTTCGTATCCCTCCACGGGATCGACCGGTGACGGCTACCGCTTTGCGGAGAAGGCCGGCCACACGGTGACGAAGAGAAGTCCGTCCTTAGTTTCGCTTTCCGCGCAGGAACCGTTTTGCAGCGAGCTTATGGGCCTTACGCTTCGAAATGTCGGTGTCCGTTTCGTCAAGCAGGACGAAACGCTTTATGAGGACTTCGGAGAGCTTCTTTTCACGCATAAAGGCGTCAGCGGCCCGGTCGTTCTTTCCGCAACGGGAAAGGTCTCGGGAAGGCTTACCGGAAGCCGGCTTTTGATCAATCTGAAACCCGCGCTTTCCGAGGAACAGCTTGACGCAAGGCTTGTGCGGGAGTTCACGGGAGGCGCCTCAAAACAGCTTCGGACGATTCTCGGCGCGCTTGTTCCGTCGGCCATGGCCGATTTCGTTTTAAAACAGGCCGGCATCGAGCCGACCGTTCGCGGCGCGGAAGTGACCAGGCAGATGCGCGCGTCGCTTTCCTCGGCGCTTCGTAACTTCACGCTTACGATTACGGGGCTCGGCGGCTATCAGGAAGCGGTCGTTACAAAAGGCGGCGTTGCCGTTACGGAAATCAATCCGAAAACAATGGAATCGAAGCTTGTCCGCGGGCTCCGCTTTGCCGGAGAACTGCTCGACGTGGACGGACTTACGGGCGGATTTAACCTGCAGATTGCCTGGAGCACCGGGTATCTTGCAGGTCGCATAAAAGAACAGGAGGCGAAAGCCATGAGCATTAACATTGCCATTGACGGACCTGCGGGCGCAGGAAAGAGCACGATTGCAAAGGCAGTCGCGAAGAGACTCGGCTACATCTACGTCGATACGGGAGCCATGTACCGGACCATCGCGCTTTACCTTCTTCGAAAGGGCATCAAGGCCGATGACACCGAAGCAATCGGAAAGGCCGGCCGTGAGGCGGAGGTTTCGATTGATTACGTAAACGGCGAGCAGCAGGTTCTTCTGTTCGGGGAAAATGTGAGCGGTCTCATCCGTACGGAGGAGGTCGGCAACATGGCGAGCGCTTCGTCGGTGAATAAGGACATCCGTGACAAAATGGCGGATTTGCAGCGCGAGCTAGCACGCACGAAGAATGTGGTCATGGACGGCCGCGACATCGGAACGAACGTGCTTCCGAATGCCCAGGTGAAGGTGTACCTGACCGCCTCGGTAGAGGTCCGCGCCATGCGCCGCGTGAAGGAGTATGAGCAGAAGGGCATCCGGGCCGATTATGAGCAGGTTGCAAAGGACATCGAGGAGCGCGATTACCGCGACATGCACCGCGAGCATGCGCCGCTTTGCCGTGCCGGGGATGCCGTGCTTTTGGACACGTCCGACATGACGATCGAAGAGGTTGAGGATGCCATGATTCGCATCATTGAGGAGAAGCTTTCCGCTAAGCAGTGAGGAAGGGGTCGCATTTTCCGAAAAGGAGGACACAGGCGTGAATATCCGGCTTGCCAAAACCGCAGGCTTCTGTTTCGGCGTGAGAAGAGCCGTGGATACGGTCATCCGTCTTACGGAAGAGGGAAACGGACCGGTTTATACGTTCGGACCGATCATCCATAACGAAACCGTTGTGAACGATCTTGCCGCGCGCGGCGTCGTCACGCTTACGGGAATTGAAGACCTGCAGTCCGTCACCGAGGGGACCGTCGTGATCCGCTCGCACGGCGTGCCGCGGGAAATCCACGAGGCCATGCGAAAGAGGGAAGAGGAAACCGGCGGAAAAGTCCGCATCACGGATGCTACCTGTCCTTTCGTGAAGAAGATTCACGGAATCGTCGAAAAGGCGGGTCTTGAGGGCAGGCACGTTCTCATCTGCGGCGACCGGGAACACCCCGAAGTAAAAGGCATTACGGGGTGGTGCACGGGGCCTGTTTCGGTCATTGCATCGCTTGAGGAAGCGAAGCAGATCATCGATACGCTTCCGAAGGCTTTGTGCATTGTGGCGCAGACCACTTTTGATTACAAGAAATTCAAATCCATTATTGCATTTTTCAGCGATTTTGGGTATAATAGCAACGATAGTGTGGTAAATACTATCTGCAATGCCACGGAGGAGCGACAGACGGAGGCTCGTCTTCTTGCCGGGGAGTGCGATGCGATGGTCGTAATCGGGAGCGAAAACAGCTCCAATACGAGAAAGCTTTACGAAATCTGTAAGGCGGTCTGTCCGTCCACTTTCTACGTGCAGTCGGCTGATTATCCTGATTACAAAGCCTTTAAATCTTTTCGTTGCATAGGTATTACGGCCGGGGCATCTACCCCGAGCACTATAATTGAGGAGGTTCAAAATCGAATGTCGGAAGATAATTTTGAACAGATGTTGGAAGAATCATTTAAGACAATACATAACGGAGAGGTAGTGGAAGGCACGGTAATTCGTGTTAAGGAAGACGAGATTGCCCTGAATATCGGCTATAAGGCGGACGGCATCCTGACCAAGAGTGAATACTCAAGCCAGCCCGTTGCAGACCTTCGTGAGGTTGTTAAGGAAGGTGACAAGCTTTCCGTTAAGGTTGTGAAAGTAAACGACGGAGACGGACAGGTTCTTCTGAGCCGCAGACGTCTTGCTCAGGAGCGCAGCAGCCAGGTGCTTCAGGATGCGTTCGAGAACAAGACCGTCATTACCGCTAAGGTTACGGATGTTGTAAAGGGCGGACTCAGCGTATTGGTTGACGAGTGCCGCGTATTCATCCCGGCAAGCCTTGTTTCCGACGTATTTGAAAGAGATCTTACGAAGTATCAGGGACAGGAGATTTCCTTCCTGATTACGGACTATGATCCGAAGAAACGCTCGATCATCGGTAACCGCAAGGTTCTCGTTGCCGAGCAGCGCAAGGCCGCTTTGGAAGCAGCTCTTTCCCGCATTAAGGTAGGCGATGTTGTGGAAGGTACCGTTAAGAACGTTACGGACTTCGGCGCATTCATCGATATCGGCGGCGTAGACGGCCTGCTTCACATTTCCGAGATGTCCTGGGGACGGATCGGCAACCCGAAGAAGCATTATAAGCCCGGCGATACCGTTCGGGTATTCATTAAAGACATCAACAACGACAAGATTGCACTCAGCAAGCGGTTTGACGATGAGAATCCCTGGGCAGACGCAGAAAAGCGCTTCGCTCCCGGAACAATCGTAACCGGACGTGTTGCCCGTATGACCGATTTCGGTGCTTTCGTTGAGATTGCACCCGGTGTTGACGCTCTGCTTCATGTATCCCAGATTTCCAGAAAGCGCGTTGAGAAGCCTGCCGATGTCTTGAAGATCGGTCAGGAAATCGAAGCTTTGATTCTGGAGCTGAGACCCGAAGAGAAGAAGATCAGCATCAGCATGAGAGCACTCAGTGAGGAGAGAGGCGAGGCAGTTCCCGAGGACGAAGCTCCCGCAGAGGAAGCATCTGTCGAGGAGGCTCCCGTTGCGGAGGAGACCCCGGCCGATCCCGAATAATTGGTTGATTCAAATGGGAACATACAGCACAATGGGGATTTTCCCATTGTGCTGTTTTAATTACATGAGTTATCGGAGGACGATTTTATGGCGGAAACGGTACGCGTGGCGCTTGACGCTATGGGCGGTGACAACGCTCCCGGAGAGATTATCAAAGGAGCCCTGGAGGCTTTGGAGGCTTCCTCACAGTTAAGCATCATCCTGGTCGGCAGAGAGGAAGCCATTCAGAAGGAACTTGCAGGCAAGACCTATCCTGCAGACCGTCTTCGCATTGTCAATGCGACAGAGGAAATCTCCTGCGACGAGGCTCCGGTTTACGCCGTGAGAACGAAGCGCGATTCCTCCCTCGTGGTTGCCATGACGCTTGTACATAAAGGGGAAGCGGATGCATTTGTCTCGGCGGGAAGCACCGGCGCCATCCTGGTCGGAAGCGTGATTTATATCAAGCGAATCCGCGGCGTGGAGAGAACTCCGCTTGCGCCTTTGATTCCGACGGAGAAGGGCGTTTCGCTTCTGATTGACTGCGGCGCCAATGTGGATGCCAAGCCCTCCCAGCTTGTGCAGTTCGCCAGAATGGGTTCGATCTATATGGAGCACGTCATCGGCGTTAAGAATCCTACGGTCGGCCTCGTGAACATCGGCGTCGAGGAGGAAAAGGGCAATCAGCTTGTGAAGGATACCTATCCGCTCCTCAAGGAATGTAAGGATATCAACTTCGTCGGCAGCGTGGAAGCAAGAGAGATTCCGCACGGCGCGGCAGATGTCATTGTTTGTGAGGCATTTGTCGGCAATGTCATTCTGAAGCTTTACGAAGGCCTGGCCAAGACGCTGGTTTCGAAGATTAAGGAAGGCATGATGAGTTCCTTCCGCGGCAAGATCGGCGGCGCGCTTGCAAAGCCGGCTCTCAAGAAGACGTTAAAGTCGTTTGATTCGTCCGAATACGGCGGAGCGCCGATGCTCGGACTGAACGGACTCGTCGTGAAGACACACGGAAGCGCCAAGGCTAAGGAAGTGAAGAATTCGCTTCTGCAGTGCATCACGTTTGTGGACCAGCATATCGAAGAGAAGATTCGCGAACAGCTCGGAGGTAAGGAACATGGAATGGGAGAAGATTCGTAATATCGTTTCGGAAATGTTGGAAATCCGTCCGGAAGACGTGCATATGGACTCCTCATTTTTCGAGGACTTCGGAGCGGATTCCCTGGATGTTTACCGGATCATTACGGCGATTGAGGACGTATTTTCCGTGGAGATCAGCGATCTTACGAGCGGATATATGCCGCAGACCGTCGGCGCGTTATATAATCGGGTATCCGAATTATTGGGATTGTCATCCTGAAAATGAAACCGGCCATGCCGGAATCGAGGTGATACTATGGAATACGGAGAACTGGAGGCGAAAGCAGGGTATGCCTTTACCAATCGGGAGCTTCTCCTGACGGCACTGACCCACAGTTCCTATTCGAATGAATACAGCAAAAAACGGGGCGAAATCGGCTTCAACGAGCGTCTGGAGTTTCTCGGCGACGCCGTTTTGGAGCTTGTGACGAGCCAGTTTTTGTTTGAAAGCAATCCGGACATGCCGGAAGGCAGCATGAGCAAATTAAGGGCAGCGATGGTATGTGAGCCCTCGCTGGCATTTTGCGCAAGAGAGCTCGGGCTCGGGGATTTTCTCCGCCTTGGAAAAGGAGAAGACATGACCGGGGGCAGAAACCGGGACTCCATTCTTTCCGATGCTTTTGAAGCCCTGATCGGCGCCATCTATCTGGACGGCGGACTTGAAAAAGCGCAGCAGTTCATCCATACGAGAGCGCTTTCGAAGCTGAATGAGGCCCGCCTCTTTAAGGACAGCAAGACGATGCTTCAGGAGATCACGCAGGAGCGGTTCCACTGCATGCCGGAATATGTTCTTTTGAAGGAAGAAGGACCCGCCCATATGCGGCGGTTTACGGTGGAGGTTCACATCGCGGGAAAGCCTTTCGCCGTCGGTGTCGGAACCTCGAAGAAGGGTGCCGAGCAGGAAGCGGCCAGAAAGGCCGTGATACAGTTACAGGAAGGGAGCGGCGACCATGTACCTGAAAAGCATTGAGGTCCACGGATTCAAAGCATTTGCCAATAAA
>CADBTG010000286.1 GCA_902797475.1 uncultured Lachnospiraceae bacterium
ATTCTTTACAACATCTTCTCGGCAATCGGCCAGCGCCGCCGCGAGAAGGAAGAAGCGCGTCTTCGCGCACAGGCGCAGGATTAACGAAGAACCGGGCGATGCCCTTGTTCTATAAAATCGGAGGTATACTGATTATGAAAAAGTTTATTCTGACCGCGGTTATCCTTTCCCTTGCCTTAATCGCAATGACCGGCTGCGGCAAGAAGAAAGAGAAACTGAAGCTGTTCCTTCCCGGCGAGTATCTCGGAGAAAATGTCATCGAGGACTTCGAGAAAGAGTACAACTGTAAGGTTATCGTTGAGAACTTCGATTCCAACGAGGCTATGTACACGAAGCTTCAGGCCGGTGACAAATACGACGTCCTGATTCCTTCTGACTACACGATTGAGCGTCTGATGAAGGAAGAGTATCTGCAGAAGCTTGACAAGAGCGCCATTACGAATATGGACAAGCTTGCAGACGAGGTGAAGAACCTTTCCTTTGACCCGAACAACGATTATTCCATCCCTTATTTCTGGGGTACAGTCGGTATTGTATACAATAAAAACAATGTCGATCATGCAGACCTGGAGGCTGAGGGTTTCGGAATCTTCAAGGATCCGAAGTACGACGGCCGCACTTATATGTATGATTCCGCACGTGACGGTTTCATGATTGCTCTTAAACAGCTCGGCTATTCCTGCAATACCGACAACGAGGCCGAGATTAACGAAGCATATGAATGGCTTCTTGACATGAACAAGAAGACCCATCCGATCTATGTTACGGACGAAGTAATCGATAATATGAAGGCCGGCCGTAAGGATCTTGCCATTGTTTATTCCGGCGATGCCGTTGACATCCTCGGTGACAATGAGGATATGGGTTATTACACGCCTGACTGCGGAACGAATGTATGGTACGATTCCATGGTCATTCCGAAGAATGCCGAGAATCCCGACCTTGCGAACAAGTTCATCAATTTCATGCTGAACTACGAGCAGTGCATGGACGGAACCCAGACCGTCGGCTATGCTTCCCCGAACAAGCAGGTGCTTGCCGAGGTAACAGCTGCAGGCGGAGATTACGAGGGCAATGAAGCATACCTTCCGCGTGTTTACGAGAAGGATGAAATCTTCCACGATAACGAAGTCATCCGTAAGAAGCTGAACGAGCTCTGGCTCAAGGTTGTGGCCAACAACTAAAGAAAATGCAATCCGAGGAACCGGTTTTTTAACCGGTTCCTTTTCCGTTTCAGGGCACTTGACATTTATTGAATCTGTGTATACAATCTTGATGGACGCTTATGCGTTACTGGAATGAACGGCAGGTTTGGTCATGGACGATCAGGTTTTTATGAAAGAAGGAGCGGATAAGTATTCCCTTCGAGGCATGGTATTTACCAAGCTTCGCGAGGATATTCTTTCCGGCAAATACGAAGCTAATGAAGAACTTAAGGAGATTGCCATAGGAGAGGAGCTCGGTGTCAGCAGAACGCCGGTAAGAGAAGCCTTAAGACAGCTTGAGCTTGAGGGCCTTGTGAAGATTATCCCGAATAAGGGCGCCTATGTGGCAGGCATTTCCAATAAGGACATTCACGATATTTATATGATCCGGTCTTATCTCGAGGGACTGTGCGCGAGATGGGCTTGCGAGAACATTACCGAGGAGCAGATTGACGAAATTGAGGAAGTCATCTACCTTTCGGATTTTCATGTAAAGAAGAAGCATTATGATCAGATTGTAGAGCTGGATTCGAAATTCCACGAGCTGCTTTATGCGGCAAGCGGAAGCAAGATTCTCGGACACCTTCTTCGGGACTATCATCAATACGTACACAGCCTTCGAAAGATTACACTGTCCGATCCCGAAAGAGCAGCCAACTCGAATGCCGAGCATTCGGCGATTCTCGAGGCCATTCGCCTGCGCGATAAGGAAAAAGCCGAAAAGCTTGCTCACGAGCACATCATCAGAACAATCAGCAACATCAATAACCACAATCTGGCTAAAGACTGACAGAGTTAAACAGTTACCGCCCTGTGATTTTTTGAATCGCAGGGCGGTTTGTTATCTCTGTAATTATTCCGTTTTGCTTTGGATTTCTTCCCATTCCGTCATGGCGGAAAGGAGTTCTTCCTCGGCGGATTCCCGTTCTTTGCCGAGTTCATTCAGTCGAAGAGAGTTTGTGCAGATTTCAGGCGAAGCCATTAATTCGTCGATTTCCGTGATGCGGGATTCCAAACGTTCCACGGTCTGCTCCAGCTGATTGATGCGGTTTTGCAGCTTACGCTTTCGCGCCTGGGCTTCTTTTTGTTCCCGCCAGTCAAGCTTGCTTTCGGTTTCCGGTGCGGAAGCCGACCCGGAAGACTTTGGAACGTCGCTACCGAACGCAGCGTTTTCCGCATGTTCCTTCTGCTCAAGATAATAACTGTAATTACCGGCATAGGAGAGGATTGTTTCGTGTGTCAGCTCCAGAATTCTCGTCGCGGTCTTTTCCACGAAATAACGGTCGTGAGATACATAGAATACCGTGCCGGCGTAGTTTCTTAATGCTTCCTCGAGGATTTCCTTACTCGTGATATCGAGATGGTTGGTCGGCTCGTCAAGAAGCAGAAAATTGGCTTCCGAAAGCATCAGTTTTACAAGGGACAGACGACCGCGTTCTCCGCCGGAAAGCGAGGAAATGACTTTGAATACATCGTCCCCGGTAAACAGGAATGAGGCCAGGATGCTGCGGATTTCGGTGTTGCTCATGCCGGGATAGGTATCGCTGATTTCTTCAAAAACGGTATTGCTTTCGTCGAAGTTCTGCTGCTCCTGGTCGTAATAACCGATGCAGACGCGGGAGCCTTCCTTCACGGTTCCGGCGTCCTGTTCGACAATGCCGCGGATGATCTTAAGCATTGTCGTCTTGCCGGTTCCGTTCTCACCGAGCAAAGCAACACGCTCGCCTTTTTGAATCAGAAAATCAATGTTCGAAAAAAGCGGGTG
>CADBTG010000287.1 GCA_902797475.1 uncultured Lachnospiraceae bacterium
ATCGGATCTCGCCGGTAACATTGCCATCGGCTTCGGTATCCTGTTCACCGGTCTTGTGGCCATGACTGCCGCCGTGACGAATTTCAATATGAGCGGCGTGTTCGCCAGGATGGGAAACCACCCGGTACTCGGTTACGGGGCCGGCGCTGCTGTGGCATTTGTTCTGCAGAGTTCTTCTTCCTCCATCGGTATCTTACAGGCCTTCTCCGCGTCCACGCCGATTGCCTTCAAGACCGTCGCATTTGTCCTTTGCGGCGTCTATCTCGGCGACTGCGTGACGACGGGAATCGTATGCTTCATCGGCACGAAGCCGGATTCGAAGCGTGTCGGCCTGATTAACATCTTTTATAACCTTGCAAAGACCGTTCTGGTGCTTGCGGTAATCGGCATTCTGTCCGCCATGGGCTATCTTGATACACTCTGGAACATGCCGTTAAAGTCCGGCGGCATCGCCAACGCAAACTCCGTATTCAACCTCGTGAGCGCGGTTGTACTGCTTCCTTTCATCGGAATTGCAAAGCGGCTCAGTGACAGAATCATCAAGGATGAGGCGAAGCCGGAAGACCGCTATGCGGACAAGATTGCGGCTTTGAACCCTGTATTCTTCTCCACGCCCGCGCTTGCGTTGAACAGCTGTTACGATGCCCTGAGAACGATGTTTGCGATTGCTTCCGCGAATATCAATAAGGCGCTTAACATGTTCCAGGAATACAGCGAGGACACATACAAAGCCATTGAAGAGGATGAGGACAGCATCGACCGGTTGGCGGATGCGGTCAGCAATTATCTGGTGCAGCTGTCGCCGCATGTCAACGAGGAAACGCACATCCGGATTCTCGATCAGTATTACAAGGTCGTGACTGAGTTTGAGCGTCTCGGAGACCATGCCATGAACCTGGCGGAAAGCGCTAAGGGAATGGCTTCGCAGGATATGAAATTCTCGGATGACGCGCTTTGCGAACTGATGGTCATCCGCGAGTTGCTGGATTGGATTTTGGAACATACGAAGAACGCGTTCGAGAAGCGTGACGTCGAGGCTGCACGTCACATCGAGCCTCTTGAGGAGGTCATGGACGACATGATCAACGCGCTCGACGACAACCATGTTGCCCGTCTTCGCGAAGGCCGCTGCTCCGTCTATGCCGGTACCCGTCTGATGGATATCATGTCGAACCTCGAGCGTATTTCCGATACCTGCTCGAACGTCGGCGTTTCGGTTGTGGCCCGTGTCAATCCCGGAATGGATACCCAGGCCCACACCTATATTTCCACCCTGCATCAGGGCAAGGATGAGGGCTTCAACGAAGAATATCAGAGAGCCCATGATCTGTACTTCAAGCGTTTGGATCTGGTTACGAAGAAGAACCGCGAGATTGAAGGACAATTGCATTTCTAGCGTGCGTAATTAGCCGCGGGTGTTACGCGTAAGGCACCGAAGCGGCGGAATGAGAGGATAAAAGGATGATTTTTCAAAACGAAGGAGGAGCGCTCGTTGCGAGGCGTCAAGGCGAAACGCTCCGGATCGAACCGTGGGGGAAGGATTCCCTCAGAGTGCGTGCGACCAGGCACGCAAAGTTTACGGATTATGCCTGGGCACTCACAGAGTCTGTGCCTGATGGCAAATGCGACGTAACCGTATATGAGGCGTCGGATTTTCCGGGAGATCCGCGAATTGCGGACGGCGGGCAGGTTGCCGTGATTGTGAACGGCCGTTGCAAGGCTGTGGTTAACCATGCGGGCGTGATCTCATTTTACAAGGACGACATTCTGATGCTTCGCGAATACTTCCGTTTCTACGGCGGAACGATTTCGAAGCTGAGCCGCTGCCTGAAAATCGAAAACCGTGAGTGGAAGGGCGTCCTCGGCGGAAGCGAGTATCAGCTGACGGTTCGCTTTGATGCGAACGAAGGCGAGAAGCTTTACGGAATGGGGCAGTATCAGCAGCCGTATCTGGATTTGAAAGGCACGATGTTAGAGCTGGCGCAGCGGAATTCGCAGAACTCCGTTCCGTTCCTGATTTCTTCACTCGGCTACGGCTTTTTGTGGAACAATCCCGCAGTCGGCCGCGTGACATTCGGCAAGAACATTACCGAGTGGGTTGCCCGCTCGACTTCCGATATGGACTATTGGTTCACCGTTGCGGATACGCCGAAGGAGATTGTCGCGGCTTATGCGAATGTGTCCGGACATGCGCCGATGTTCCCCGAGGACCGGATGGGACTTTGGCAGTGCAAGCTTCGCTATCGGACGCAGGATGAGGTGCTGAGCGTTGCCCGTGCGTACCAAAAGGAAGGCATCAAAATCGATCAGATTGTCATCGATTTCTTCCATTGGACCGTGCAGGGCGACTGGAAGTTTGATAAGACCTATTGGCCGGACGTGAAGACCATGGTGGACGAGCTGCACTCGATGGGCATCAAGGTCA
>CADBTG010000288.1 GCA_902797475.1 uncultured Lachnospiraceae bacterium
GACGCGCGGGATGCCGTCGGCCGGATTCTTGCCGAAACCGTGGTCAGCATGCCCCCGTGCGTGCCTGTATATATGTGCGGCGAAGTGCTCGGGGAGGATGCCGTTGATTACCTCGGCGGAACGGTTCGCGTAATAAAAGAAACGCTTTTTTAATGAAACCTTAATCTTTCTCATATTGTCATTTCATCTTGCTTTGTTAGGATAAAGCCATCGAAAGCACGAAGGAACGTGTGAGAAAGAAAGGAAACAGGATCATGGAAATGACTAGAGAAGAGAAGATTACAAAGCTTTGCGAAAAGGTAATGGTAACGAGAGAAGAGGCGGATGCAGCACTTGCCGCGAACAACGACGACATTCTGGATGCCGTTTTGTATCTCGAGAGTCTCGGCAGAATTCGCACCCCGAGAACCGCGACCTACGTTGAGGATATGCAGGAAGAAAGTTATTCCGAGGAGCCCGTAAGAAAGCACAAGAGCGAAAGCTTCGGCGAGGCAGTCGGACGTTTCTGCGCATGGATTGTAAAGCTTGTGAAGGCCGGATGCGAGAACTACCTCGACATCGCAAAGGACGGCGAGACGAAGGCACGCATTCCGTTGATTGTTCCGGCGCTTTTGCTGATCCCCTGCTTCTGGCTTGAGGCAATTCTTCTGATTGTCGGCCTCTGCTTGGGCTGTCAGTATTCCTTCAGCGGTCCGGCTTTTAAGAAGGACGGCAAGGCAAACCATTTCGCCCGCAAGGCTTCCGAGAGCACGGAGCAATTCCGCGAGCAGTTCAACAGAGGTTTTCAGACCGAGAGCAGCAAAGGCTTTCAGAATGAAGACAATATTGAGTAAGTAACGCCGGGCGGCAGCGGCCGTCCGGTGATTTGTAAAAGGAGAAATCTATGGCAGTGCGCGTATTAATCGTGGAGGACGAAGAACAGATTGCCCGGTTCACGGAGCTCGAACTTAAGCATGAGGGCTACGAAGTGAGCAAGGCAAAGGACGGGAGAACCGGCTTATCCATGGCCGAAGAAGGCGGTTACGATATCATTTTACTCGATATCATGCTGCCCGAGCTGAACGGCCTTGAGGTATTAAGACGGTTGCGGAAGACCTCCGACGTGCCGGTCATCATGCTGACCGCCAGGGATTCCGTGATGGACAAAGTGTCCGGACTGGATTCGGGCGCGGACGATTACGTGACAAAGCCATTTGCCATTGAGGAACTGCTGGCCCGCATCCGTGTAGCGCTTAAGAAGCACAGCGGGGTGGAGAAAGAGGACGACAGTACCGTGCTTTCTTACGGCCTTCTGAAGGTCAACACGGCGGCCTACAGCGTGACCTACGACGGCAATCCGATCGAGCTTTCCAAGCGGGAGTTCGATCTGCTGAGCATCCTTTTACAGAACCGCAACATTGTTCTTTCCCGCGACACGCTTCTCGGGAAGGTTTGCGGCTATGATTATTTCGGGGAGACTAATGTTATAGATGTTTACGTGCGCCATGTACGGAGCAAGATCGACGAGCCTTACGGCATCACGCTGATCCAGACCGTCCGCGGCGTTGGCTATGTGATAAAGGACGAATGATATGAACCGAGCTGATAATGAAGCGAAGGAGCGGAAGAAAAGGGTAAAATCCACCGCCGGCAAGATTCATCGCCTTTTCCTCGGGAAAATGGTAGGAATCTTCCTGTTCTTCGATCTCGTCATCGTTGCCGGGTTCGTTACCTGCTTCTTGTATTATCAGGAGGAGCGGTTACTCGGCAGATTCTCGCCCCGCACGGAAATCACGTTGGAGCGTGAGGGCAACGAGGACTATGAGGTTGTATTCAGAAGAGGCGATGAGGTCATCAGGTACACACCTTCGGAACCGTTTCGCGAAGTGGTATTCTGGGGCGGCATCGGCATCCTCAGTTTTGAAGCGTTTTGCGTGCTTTGGGCATTTCTCTTCGACCGTTTCCCAATCAGAAGAAGGCTGCGGCCGCTTCGTGAGATGGCGGAATCCGCGCATGTACTGACCAATCTTGCATGGGAACAGGAGAAGATGCAGAACCTGACCTATGCAATCAGCCATATGGATGCGGCTGATGCAAACCCGCGTCTTGAAACGCATGACAGCGAACTGGCGGGAATCGAAAATGCGATGAACGATTTGCTTTCCCGGATGCGCGAATCGTATCGGGAGCAGACCAGATTCGTCAGCGATGCCTCGCACGAGCTGCGGACACCGATTGCAGTCATCAAGGGTTATGCGGACATGCTTGACCGATGGGGCAAGGAAGACCAACAGGTGCTTACCGAAGGAATCACGGCAATCAA
>CADBTG010000289.1 GCA_902797475.1 uncultured Lachnospiraceae bacterium
CGTGACCAGAACCTGATACTTTACGGAAAGAAGTTTCTCGAGATAGAACTTCACGCTTGTCTTGCCGTAGCTTCCGGTGATGCCGACAACCGTCATGTTTGCGTCGCGGAGTTTCCGCTTTGCATCCCGGATATAATGGTTTCCGACAGCCTTCTCGGCGGGCTTCATCAGTAGGTTTGACAGGATCAGAAGAATCCACTGAAGTCCGACAACCAAAAGGATGCCGCCGTTTACGTGATCAAGTCCCCAAAGGAACCAAATCAGAAGCGGGATTGCTATGCAAAGAACCGTATGCGCCGTCAGAAGCCTTTTCACTCTTGCCGTATAGACAAGCTTCTTCTTGGCTTTCGCCTTTCGCATCAGGTTATAGATGAAGGCCGTAAACAAAAGGCAGCATGCGCAGACGATGTCAAGCCATAACGGATGGAATACGAGTCTGACCGCGCCGATGACCGTCACCAACATAAGCAGCCACTGGCGTCCGGCCGTCTTCAGCGTCCGTCTCAGATGCTCTCCGCTTTTATAACCGTTCAGCTGCAGCATATGCACGTTGTAGCGCATGCATAAAAACCAGGCGGGCAGCGCCAAAACAGCCATGCCGATAGTTCTGTAAATCATTCTTTCCTCCGTCCGAGGGGTTTAGGATAATTTGAAATAGGACCGAAGCACGCTTTTGAATACCTGCGGCTTATCAAGGAAACTGAAGTGTCCCGCGGGCGAAAGCACGACAAGCCCGTTGTTCGGAATCTTCTCCTCCATCAGTTTCGCATCCTTCATCGGCGTCGCGGTATCCTGATCGCCCCAGATCAGAAGCACTTCCTGTCTGATCTTCGGCAGAAGGTCCGTAAGGTCTTCGTTGATGGCCTTAACCATGCACTGCTTCATCATCGGCGAAGCGTTCCGGTAATCCGCGGAGCCCTGCTTAGACTTCCAGTCATCGATCAGATCCGGGAAAAGCGCGTGCACGGGCCTGCAAAGAAGCACCTTCTTCAAAAACTTATACCGCCGCTGCTTTCTCTTCTGCTTTTTCGTAAGCTGCGCGCGGATGCCTGCCGCATCGTTCAGAATGATCCGATCGATCGTGAACGGAAGGTTATCTCTGGCTGCCAGCTTTATGATGATTCTTCCGCCGAAGGAGTGTCCGTAAAGGGTGCCCTTCTCGATGCCGATTTCTTTGGCAAATGCCAGGAAGAAGTCTGCGAATCCGTCCACGTCCCAGCTTTCCTTCGGCTCTTCGCTGCCGCCGAAGCCCGGCAGGTCGAACTGCACGACACGCATGCCGTCCGAAACCGCAGCCGCCACGGAATCGTACACTTCAAGCTTGGTGCCCCATCCCTGCAGGATGAAAAGCGTCTGCTCTCCCTGTCCGCTCACCTTGTAATTGACATCATATCCAAGGACCGATGTTTTCATGAAATCACCTCTGCCCGGCTTCGTCCGCCATGCGGAACCAGTCATACTTCAAAGCCAGGTCATTCTTTCTGATCAGGTCGGAAACCCGGCCCGACAGTTCTTTTATGTATTGTTCGGAAACATTATTCCCTGCACTGACCTTCCCGTTCTCGAGATAGGTCTCTCCGTCATAAATCGACCCGCGCGGGAAGAAAACGATTCCCGGAAAATCCTCCGCGAAAATGTCACGCCCGATATACCTTGACGGCACATACGAAATCCCCATCAGGTTTAAAACCGTCGGCAGAATGTCCGTCTGCGAATTCGCAACCGTAACCGTTTCGGCGGGCAGATTGCTGCTCCAGATGAAGAACGGTGTCACATTTACCAGATCCGTGTCGGCGAACTCCTTATACCGCCTGAGGATATCCTTGTCCGTCAGCGTGTAAAGATAGTGGTCAGTGAAAACTACGAGCACCGTTTTATCATATAATCCGGACGCTTTCAGTTCATCAACAAGCATCCCGACCATCCTGTCCGTCTCCGCAGCCATCAGTCTGACTGCATCCTCTTCGGAAAGCGTCTTCTTCTGCCCGTAAAGTTCCACCGAAAGATATCCGGCAACCGGATTCTCATGCACGTCAAACGGTGTGTGCGGCGTGTACGTGATCAGGTACGATACGGTCGGCGCATCGGTCGCAAAAAGCTTTGCGTGGAATGTCTCATCCGTGATGAGCGTCCGGTCTAACTGGTGCTCTATGTCCTTTTCCGCATACCGGCCGGTCGAAAGCAGACTGTTATAGCTTTCATAGCCCCAACAGTCGTAGTTGACGCCGCGCGAATAAAACGCCGCGCTGTTCATATGAAATGCTTCCACCCGGTATCCCTCGGCCCGGAACAGCCTCGGCATCGAATAGGGGAAGTAATTGTCGTTAAACGTATACGCATTCCTCGAATACGAGGTCGGCGTGACAAAGCCGGTATTCACGGCAAACTCGGAATTGAAGGTCGAACCGCCGCCGTTGAAGAACGAATAATGATTCGTGAAGTTCACGGACTCCTGCATCAGATGATACAGATTCGGCATGCCGTCCTCGGTCACAAGCCAGCTGTCGATTCCCTCAAGCTGCAGGAAAATGACATTCTTACCCTTCAACAAACCGGTATAAGCATTGGTCTTCGCAGGGTTCCGGTCCGCAAATGCTTCCCGCAAAAAAGCTTCTTCTTTGTCGGAAATCTTCTCTTTGCCACGCAGGAACGTGACATAGAAATCGCGAACGGTGTATTCCGTAAGACCGCTGACCTTCAGGCTTTTATTCTTGTCGTTGTACATCCGGTAGATGTTCGCCGGATTGCGCCAGGCATCCCAATGGCTCGCATCCTTCACCGGGCCGTATAAAAGCGGCAGGAGGAAATGAAGCACAAGCAGGGAAACGACAAGCACCATGCACTTTTTCACGGGCAGACGCTTCGTCGGGAACCAAACAATTGCCGCAACAAACGATGCGAGAATCAGCAAAAGGATGAGAACCATCCCGATGCCCATATGTTTGATGACGCCGAGAACATAGCCGCCGCCCTCGTCGGCCATCTGCATGAGGTTAAAGCTGAAGCAGTAACCGGTATAGCGAAACGCAAGCGCATTGGCCGTGAAAAATACGACGGTCGCGCCGGTCAGAATGCCGTAAACAATCCGCCCGAACAGGCGCGGAAGCGCAAAGGACACGCCGAGAAACAGCACGGTCCAGAGACAGCTGAACAGAATGCTCGGCAAAAGCATCTCCCAACGGAAATACCGCGCATCGATCAAAATGATGCGAAGGCTGACTTCCGTAAGGACATACGGGAGCACCGCAAGGATGTACGGCATCCGCTTTTTCATTGTATCCCCGAAGGCTTTCATTTGCAAGTATACTCCCCCGAATTATCCTTTTTCGAGATCCTCAATCGTGACATTGCTCGTATGAGGAATCTGCTTCCAGGTTACCTTCGTGAACAGTGCAATGTACATGGAATACCGATAGAACAAATCGAACGTCGGCCAGGTCAGAACGAACAGAATCTTTCTTCGAAGCGGCATCTTCGGAATGCGGTTCCGGTCCGTAAAGAAGAGATAAATGGAGATGAAGATGTTGCCGAGTTCAATCTGGATGCGGGAAAGGAAAAAGACGAAAAACGTCAGTCCCGCATTGCCCAAAACGGCGCGCATTCCGGGGCTTATGGTCACATTTCCCCTGCCTCCCGTGAAGAAACGCACCGCCGTTGAGATCCAGTCTCCGCCGCCGAACAGATCCACGCTCGCACCTGCCTCATAGCAGTGGCAGGACATGAACAGAACCGTCACCAGAATGTATAAAATCGCGCGAATCA
>CADBTG010000290.1 GCA_902797475.1 uncultured Lachnospiraceae bacterium
CGCAAAGAGAATTATACCGATATCTTCCGCGACGAGATTGTAAAGATCGCGCAGAAGGATCCGTCGGTGCTTGCCGTTACGGCGGCCATGTCCGACGGCACGGGACTTGACCTGTTTCAAAACCTTTTCCCGAACCGGTTCTTTGATGTCGGAATAGCGGAAGGGCATGCGGCCTCCTTTGCCGCGGGACTTTCCCTGGACGGAATGCACCCGGTGCTTGCCGTTTATTCTACGTTTTTACAGCGCGCCTATGACGAGATCATGGAGGACATCTGCCTGAATGACCGTCCGGTAACGCTTGCCTTGGACCGTGCCGGAATTGTCGGCGCGGACGGGGAAACGCATCAGGGCGTCTTTGATATCGCTTATCTGAGCCATATGCCGAATATGACGCTTATGGCGCCGAGAAACGGCGCTGAGCTTCGCAAGATGCTTGCCTTTGCGGTCTCTCTGCCGCACCCCGCGGCGGTTCGCTACCCGAGAGGCAGAAAGGATGCAGAGCTTCTTCCCGGATGTGCGGAAATCGAATACGGCAAAGCGGAAGTCCTTCAGGAAGGCAGTGAAATTGCCGTCATGTTCTTCGGAACGCTAGCCTCGGAAGCCATGGAGATTGCGGAGCATTTTCGTAAGAAAGGTCTTACAATAACCGTGATCAATGCGCGGTTTGCAAAGCCCTTTGACCGTGAGCTGATCCGCCGCATATCAGAAAACCACAAGCTTCTTCTGACGATGGAGGAAGGCGTTAAGGCAGGCGGATTCGGAGAGCATGTTTCCTCATTTGTCATGGAGGAAGAACTGCCCGTTAAAGTGATGATCGGAGCTTTGGATGACGTGTTCATCCCGCACGGAAACGATCGGGAACTCAGAAAGAAGTTCGGCCTTTCGTGCGAGGAAATGATCCGGCGCATCGAACAGTTCCGGGAACGGCATAAGTCATGAAGCAGCGACTCGATGTATATTTGACAGTAAGCGGACTCGTTTCGTCGAGGGAAAAGGCGAAGGACCGGATCCTTAACGGAGATGTTAAGGTGAACGGAAAGCCGGTGAATAAGCCGGGCGCCCCGGTTGACGAAAGCGACATCGTTGAACTCGGCGGAGAGGATATGCCTTACGTAAGCCGCGGAGGGCTTAAGCTTGAAAAGGCAGTTCGCGAGTTCGGAATACGGCTTGAAGGGTTTACCTGCGTGGACGCGGGCGCTTCGACCGGCGGCTTTACCGACTGCATGCTTAAAGAGGGCGCGGCAAAGGTTTACGCCGTGGATGTCGGAACCGATCAGCTGCACGAATCCCTTCGAAGCGACCCGCGGGTTGTTTCTTTAGAGAAGACGGATATCCGCACGCTCAGCCCGGATACGTTCGGGGGAACAGTCGATTTTCTTGCGGCGGACCTTTCCTTTATTTCGCTCGCAAAGGCTTTTCCGGTTTTTCTTCCGCTTCTTAAGGACGGCGGAGAGCTTGTCTGCCTGATCAAGCCGCAGTTTGAAGCCGGACGTGATGCAGTCGGAAAGAACGGAATCGTAAAGGACCGTAAGGCTCATAGAAATGTATTGAAAGAGGTTACGGGTCTCGCTTTCGGAATGGGATTTTCCTTAACGGGACTGACCTTTTCCCCGATTCGGGGAAGAGGTGGCAATATCGAATATCTTCTGGCGGTTTCGAAGACCGGATTAACCGGCCCGGGAATCACCGACAAAGAAGCAGAGAGGATTGTCGATGAAGCATTTTTGTATCATAGCCAATCAGGAAAAGGATCCTGACGGACGCGTTGCCGGAGCGCTTCGGGAGACGCTTAAGTCTTACGGGTTCGAAGCCTATGTGATTGCACCGCTTGTTCCCGGAACAAAGTACAAAAAAGCGGAGCTTAAAGAGGGCACGGACTGTGCCGTCATTCTTGGCGGGGACGGAACGTTTCTCCACGGAGCAAAGGCTCTTTCACGCGGAGGGATCCCGATTATGGGAATCAATCTCGGAAACCTCGGCTTTTTAACCGCTGCCGAACAGCAGGATACCGAGAAAGCCGTCCGCCAGCTTGCCGCAGGAGAGTATGTCATCGAAAAGAGGACACTCCTTTCGGCCGATTGCGTCGAAAGAAAAGACTCCGAGCATAAGGCTTTAAATGATGTCGTCATCGCGAGAAGCGGTTTCTCAAGACTCATCCGGCTGAGGCTTTCGGTGAACGGTCAGGTCGTGCAGGATTACCAGGGCGATGGCGTCATCATAGCAACGCCTACCGGATCGACCGGATACAGCTTAAGCGCCGGGGGACCGGTTGTTTCGCCGGTTGCGAAGACACTCGTGATTACGCCGATCTGTCCGCATATGCTTTCGGCAAGACCGCTTGTCGTTTCCGAAGACGACCGGATTACCGTCGAGGTATTAAAAAGCTCCCGTTCCATGGAGCAGGAGGCGTTTGTCACGGTGGACGGGGACGAAGTTGCCGGCCTTGCGGTCGGGGAACATGTAAACATCGTGAAGGCAGATGATACGATTTCCGTTGTGATGCTTAAGGACATTTCCTTCTGGGAAAAAGTCCGGGCAAAGCTTTAAGAAGACAGTTCTGTTGGGAAAGGAGAAGAGCATGAAGAACAAAAGACAAAGCAAGATTTTGGAGATTATTTCCACAAAAGAGGTCGGAACTCAGGAAGAACTTGCGGCGCTTTTACTCGAAGCGGGCATGCGGGTAACGCAGGCGACCATTTCCCGCGACATCCGGGAGATGAAGATTACCAAGATGCCGATTGACCGCGGACGGCAGCGTTACGTCGCCATTTCCCGCGAGAACCGGAGCGAGGAAAGCCGGGAACGCTTCATCCGCATCATTAAGGATGCCGTTGTTTCTCTCGATGCCGCCCAGAACATCATCGTAATCCGAACAAGCGCCGGCATGGCGATGGCGGTTGCGGCTGCACTCGACGGGCTTTCGATGCCCTCGATCGTCGGCTCGCTCGCCGGTGATGACACGGTTTTCTGCGCAGCAAAGAGCGCGGATGCCGCTGAGGAAGTCATCAAAAGAATTAAGGAACTCATTCGCTGAGAATCAAAAAGCTTAGCTTTATAAAAGAAAGGATTTACCGAATTATGTCAGGACATTCCAAATTTGCCAACATTAAGCACAAGAAAGAAAAGAACGACGCCGCAAAGGGTAAAGTGTTTACCCGCCTCGGAAGAGAAATCGCCGTTGCCGTTAAGGAAGGCGGTCCGGATCCGAACAACAACAGCAAGCTGAAGGATATCATCGCAAAAGCGAAGTCCAACAACATGCCGAACGACACGATCGACCGCAGCATCAAGAAGGCTGCCGGCGATGCCAATGCCGTTAACTACGAGCATGTTTCCTACGAAGGTTACGGCCCGAAGGGCATTGCCATCATCGTTGAGGCACTTACCGATAACAAGAACCGTACCGCGGCCAACATCCGCAGCGCGTTCACGAAAGGAAACGGCAGCATCGGAACTCCCGGATGCGTATCGTTCATGTTCGATGAAAAAGGACAGATCATCATCGACAGAGAAGAGTGCGACATGGATCCCGACGACCTTATGATGCTTGCGCTTGACGCAGGCGCCGAGGACTTTGCGGACAATGAGGATTCCTTCGAAATTCTCACCGATCCCGATTCCTTCCACGCCGTTCGCGATGCTCTCGAGGCGGAAGGCATCCCGATGATGTCTGCAGAGATTACGAAGCTTCCGCAGACGGAAGTAGAGCTCACGGATGAGCAGGACATCAAGTTCTTCAATCGTACGCTTGATCTTTTGGACGATGACGACGATGTTCAGGACGTGTACCATAACGGCATTCTTCCGGACGAAGAGTAGTCGTATCACATTTTCCCGGAGAGAGGGAAAGGATTACCATGCTCTTAAGTTTACATGTGAAAAACTTTGCCATCATTGACGAGGTTTACGTGGATTTCGGCCCCGGGATGAACATCTTAAGCGGTGAAACCGGTGCCGGCAAATCGATTCTCCTCGGTTCCGTAAGCGCCGCGCTCGGCGGACGGGTCAACCGCGAAATGCTCGGACGAAAAGCCGACTATGCGCTTGCCGAACTCGTGTTTGACGGAGAGAACGAAACCGTTCGCGAGCTGCTCAAAAGGCAGGAACTTCCGATTGAGGAAAATCTGATCATTTCCCGGAGAATCTCCGATAACGGCAGAAGCATCAGCCGCGTAAACGGCGAAGCGGTCAGCACGGCGTTTCTTAAGGAACTGGCCGACTGCCTTTTGGAAGTTTACGGGCAACACGAGTATCAGACGCTTCTTTCGGAGAAGAAC
>CADBTG010000291.1 GCA_902797475.1 uncultured Lachnospiraceae bacterium
CCGACGTCATCTCGTCCCTTACGCTTCGAAGCGTTGGGCTCGGCCGCGCCACGGTCAACCCTTATGAATTCGTCAACGCAATCCGTTTCGACGCAAGCAACCAAAAGCCCACGCTCAGTTTTGACGGCGGCGCATTTACTGCGGACGAACTGACGTGGGTACGGTACGATAATGTGGATTTCGGTGATTACGGCTCCGACACCGTTACGATTCCGATCTTCTCCTTCTCGGACGTTGTTCCGATTGAAATCTGGGAAGGGACTCCCGATGAGGGCGAACTGCTCTATAGCGGGCAGTACGAAGCGAAAAGCATCTATAACACTTATCAGGCTAACGAGTTTAAACTTTCGAAGCGCCTGCGCGGTGTGACAAGCCTTTCGATCCGGGTTCCGTTTAAACTGTCGCTGCACGGATTCGTCTTTACAAGAATCGATAAGGCGTGGGCCGAGATTGGCGTGACCGAACTCGCACACGCAAGCGGCGATGCATACCGGGTTACTCAAGACGGCATCTACGGAATCTCGAACAATGTCGACCTCGGCTTCGGCTCGTTCGATTTCGGAGACCGCGGGGCTCAAACCATAACCGTTACCGGATGCTCTCATGCCCCGCAATGCACGATTCACCTGCATTTTACGAAGGACGACGTGACCGAAACGCAGATCATTGACATTCCGAAGACGGATGAGGCGGAAACCTTCACATTTGCCATCGATCCCGTATTCGGCTTGTGCAATGTAAACTTCATATTCCTTCCCGGAACCGATTTTGATTTGCATTCGTTCCGGTTCAGTTAGAATAATAGCTGCCGCGACTGTAATCTCCGAATTACAGTGCGGCAGCTTTTCTGTTGAATACTAAATTGACAATTCTCAGTCAAAACCGCGGCAGGGCCGGGTTCTGCCGGATTTGTCCTCCCGCAGTGGGTCATGCCCGGTTGCCTGCAGGCCTCTGTGCTCATTTTTTAAGCTTCATTTCTGTGGTTGCATACGCTTCTTCCATTATCGAGATACTCGTATGATTGAAATTGAAAAAGCTTCATACGGAACCACTGTTTCTTCTGGTTTTCGTGGGCAAACTATTTTTGACCTTGCCCATGAAATTTAATGCTTCGCCAATCAGGTAGGAAAAAGACAGATCCCGTTTTATACGAAATTTTCAGAAATGATGAAACCATGGGAATTACCTTTTCCCCCAATCCTACGAAATCCGGGATTTAGCTTCTTTGGTGGGTAAAGTCACCCACCATACCACTTAAAACAGAAATATCATGGGCAACAATCCGTCACTCCTGCCCGGGACGGCGCTTAAAGCAGGCATATAAGGCACTGCCTCAATTAAAGCTTTTCCGTCTTTCTTCTTTTAAACCACAGCACAAGGCAAGTCAGTGCCGCAAGAGCCGAAACCGCTTTCCCGAGAAGCCCCAAAGGCCTTTTATAGGAAAATGTGACGCTGTTCTCGCCGGGGCTTAACAACACGCCCATATAACCGATGTTGGTTTTGATGATCTCTGCTTTCTTCCCGTTCACCGTAGCTGAGAATCCCTCATGATAAGGAACCGCAAGGCATAACAGTTTCGGACGGTCTATGCTGAGCTTTGCTTTAAAATTCCCGTCTTCCGAGATTGTAATCTCCGGATTGTCTTCCTTCAGCCGATTGATGTTTTCTTCAAATCCGTCCATGTTCATCCGGCCCACTCCGAGGTTGAGAAGATATTCTCCTTCCTCCTGAAAGACCAATTTGATCTTCCGAATGCCGACCTCACGGTAACCGAGGTTGACCGTAAACAGGAAACGATTGTTGTTATAGCAATACTCGTCGTTATGAAGAACCAGTTTCTTCTCGATTCCGTCATCCGTGCAAATCAGTATTTCGGCCGAATCCGGAATCTTCCACTCCAGCTTATCCGTTGCGAAAAAGCGGAAATCGGCAGGCTTCTCAAAGCTGAACGGTCCGATTTTCACGGGCTTTTTAAACTTTTTCTGTCCGATGGGGGCCGGCGCCTGACCTGTTGTCGGCTTAAGCCCGTTTATGATAAATGTCACGTGTGTTTCCGAAGCCGGCGTACCGCCGATGAACTCAATCTCCGCTTCAGCGCCTTTTTTCGAAACGGAAAATCCGGGTTCTTCTTCAAGAGGTCTGACTCCGTCACCGTAATGCACCTTAAACGGAGACGGACCGGTTTCGCCCCGAAGAACGTC
>CADBTG010000292.1 GCA_902797475.1 uncultured Lachnospiraceae bacterium
CGGTCGAATTTGTCAAACTGCGCGGTACCGCGGAGCATGACGAATCTGCCGGGCTGCAGCTCGGGCTTCACTTCCCCGAGGTTCTCCGACTTCACGAAAAGCTTGACATTGATTGTATCGGTAAAATCGGTTACGGCAAATACGACGAGATACCGGTCTCCGGACTTCAAAAGACGGTCTTCATAGGAACAAATCTGACCGGAAATGACAACATCGCCGATTTCATCCTGAATATCGCGAATCTGCAATACGCGGTCGACTGTAAAGGACCGTCCGTAAAAGATATCCGGGTCCGTCGGGGCATGCTTCTTCGGTTTGTCGGTTTTCTCGGCTTCCTTGAGGTCCTCTTTCTTCTTCGGGGGCTCCAGATCCTTCGGCTTTCTGTTCCGGCTGTTCTTCTCTTCTGCCTTCAGGGCCTGAAGACGCGTGCGCTCCAGGAACTCCTCAACAGTCAGAACCGGCTCGTCTTCGGGCTCAAATTCTTCCTCATCCCTGACATAATCAAAGATGATAACCGGCATTGTACCGGTCATTTCCTCGATCGTCTCGGTAAGAACCGTGATCATGTTCTGCTTGCGGCAGCGGGACACGGAATGATCCGACAGCGAAACTGTCAGATTGTTGTCCTCGCATGTGTATGCGGCTTCATCAAGAATCACGCCGTCCAGATGGTCTCTTATGCGAATGGCTTCCAGCACATAATACCGAAGCTCGTCCCAGACATCCGAAAGAAGCCTCCCGGAGTCCTGCGGATAGGAAACCGAAAGCCTTACGGAAAGATTCGTATCGTAAAAGTATTCCTCCTTAAGTTTTTGCTCAAGCAGTGCATAGTGAACCGGTCTGATCCGTTCCTCGGAGGTGAGCTTTACCAATACCAGACCGAGTGACTTCTTCACGGAAACCGCATCAACAAAGCAGTCCGCAAATATGCCGACCGCCTTATCTTCCGCACTTAAATTCGAGAATACATCCAACAGCTGTTTCATCATTTATCCTTATATGTCTCTGCCATGGCATCAAGCTCGGCCTTTAATTCGGCAAGAAGCCTGTCCTCGGGAACCTTCCGCAATATCTCTCCGTTACGGAATATAAGTCCCTCTCCTTTGCCGCCTGCAATGCCGATGTCTGCTTCCTTTGCTTCTCCGGGGCCGTTCACGGGACATCCCATTACGGCAACCTTGATCGGCATATCGTAATGGCTGACCAGTTCCTCGGCTTTTTTCGCAAGGCCGATCAGATCGATTTCGGTTCTTCCGCAGGTCGGGCAAGAAACAAGCTCGGCTCCTGCTTTACGAAGACCGAGGAAGGAAAGAATCATCTTTCCGGAACGGATTTCCTCCTCCGGACGGTCCGTTAAGGAAACACGAATCGTATCACCGATGCCTTCATAAAGTATTGTTCCGATTCCGATGGCGGATTTCAGGTTTCCGGCATATACGGAGCCGGCTTCCGTGATTCCGACATGAAGCGGAAAATCCGTCTTCTCGGCAAGAAGCTCATGCGCCTTAATTGCCATGCGGACATCGGAAGACTTCACGCTGATGACGATATCGTAAAAGTCCAGGTCGGTTAAAAGCTTTACATGCGAAAGCGCACTCTCCACAAGGCCTTCCGCCGTCACGCCGCCGTATTTTCCGATAAGCGACTTCTCTAACGATCCGCTGTTCACGCCGATCCGAATCGGGATTCCGTGTGCCTTTGCGACACTGACGACCGCTTCGGTCTTCTCTTTTGAACCGATGTTTCCGGGGTTAATCCGGATCTTATTTGCGCCTGCTTCAATGGCGGCAATGGCCGGCCGGTAATCGAAATGAATATCCGCGACAAGCGGAATCGTTATCTGCTTTTTAATCTCTTTGATTGCCTGTGCGGCCTCCATCGTCGGAACGGCAACACGGATGATGTCGCAGCCAAGCTCCGTAAGACTCAGAATCTGTTTAACCGTAGCGGCCACATCCTCGGTCTTAGTGTTGCACATTGACTGTAAAAGAACCGGGTTACCGCCTCCGATAACCCGATTTCCGATTTTCACGACTCTCGTATGATCACGATACATAACGAACTCCTAGTGAAATACATTGATTAAATCATTGAACAGGATAAATACCATCAGTAACATCAAAAGGACAAATCCGACGAAATTGATGATTCCTTCGTGCTCCGGCTTCATCTTCTTGCCGCGGATGACCTCAATGATGTAAATCAGAAGCCGGCCGCCGTCCAAAGCCGGAATCGGCAGAAGGTTCATGACGCCGAGGTTTGCGGAAAGAAGGATGGTCCAGTTGATCAGGTTCAAAAATGCGTAGAACAGGCCGTCGGTGCGATAGCTTGTCTCCATCACATTTGTCATCTCGCTGACCACGCGGACCGGTCCGCCGATATCTTCGGTGGAGGCCTTGCCCTTTAACATATAGCCGAGGCTCTTGATGACGGATTTGATCCAGTAATCGACTTCGACGACGCCGTACTTAAGTGATTTCGCGAAGCTGATCTTCTCGCGGTAATTGACATTGTAGTCAAAACCGAGCGCATAGGATTCCTGGAACTTCGGCGTAAGCTCGGTGTCGTAAGTCTTGCCGTCCCGTTCATAGGTGATCGTAACGGACTGATCGCCGAACGGATGCTCCTTCGTATAATCCGTGAACGTGTCCACATCGGCTACATC
>CADBTG010000293.1 GCA_902797475.1 uncultured Lachnospiraceae bacterium
CAGGGAGTCGAGAATCTTCTTGCGGATGCGGAGGCTCTTCGGGGTTACCTCGAGAAGCTCGTCGGTGTCGATGAATTCGAGGCACTGTTCGAGGCTCATCTCGACGGGAGGCGTGAGACGGAGTGCTTCATCGGCAGCGGAGGAACGGGTGTTAGTCAGCTGCTTCTTCTTGCAGACATTGACTTCGACGTCCTCGGCTTTGCCGTTCTGGCCGACTACCATGCCGGCGTAAACCTTCTCGCCGGGACCGATGAAGAGAGCGCCGCGCTCCTGCGCGTTGAAGAGTCCGTAGGTGACGGCCTCACCGCTTTCAAAAGCAATCAGGCTGCCCTGCGAGCGGTAGCTGAGATCGCCCTTATAAGGCTCATAGCCGGCAAAGGTTGTATTCATGATGCCTTCGCCTCTGGTATCGGTCAAAAACTCGCCGCGGTAACCGATGAGTCCGCGGGACGGAATCGAGAAAATCAGTCTTGTGTGGCCGGAGCCGAACGAATTCATTCCTTTCAGCTCGCCTTTACGGGAGGAGAGCTTTTGAATGACGGTGCCGGAGTAATCATCCGGAACATCCACGTAGCATTCCTCCATGGGCTCAAGCTTCTTGCCGTTCTCGTCATAATGATAGATGACTTCCGCCTTGCTGACAGCGAACTCGAAGCCCTCACGGCGCATATTCTCAATAAGCACTGACAAATGCAACTCACCCCGTCCGGATACCTTAAATGCCTCGGTCGTATCGGTTTCCTCGACGCGGAGCGAAACATCGGTATTCAGCTCACGGAACAGGCGCTCTCTGAGATGACGGGAGGTGACAAATTTGCCTTCCTGTCCGGCAAGAGGACTGTCATTCACGATGAAATTCATCGCGATGGTGGGCTCGGAAATCTTCTGGAACGGAATCGCAACCGGATTCTCGGGAGAGCAGAGCGTGTCACCGATATGGATGTCACTGATGCCGGAGATGGCAACAATCGAACCGACGGTTGCTTCGCTCACTTCGACTTTCTTCAGACCGTCAAACTCATAAAGCTTGCTGATCTTGACCTTGCGCATCTTGTCGGGGTCGTGATGGTTCACAATGACGCATTCCTGATTGACCTTAATCGTTCCGTTGTCCACCTTGCCGACGCCGATGCGGCCGACATATTCGTTGTAGTCAATCGTGCTGATCAGAACCTGCGTGCCGGCGGTCTCGTCGCCCTCGGGCGCGGGGATATAGTCGATGATTGTCTCGAAAAGAGGCTCCATGCTGACCGGCTTGTCATTTAACTCGAGAATTGCGATTCCGGTTTTGGCCGAGGCAAATACGAACGGGCATTCAAGCTGATCCTCATCCGCGTCAAGGTCGATCAAAAGGTCAAGAACCTCGTCGATGACTTCCTTCGGACGTGCTTCGGGACGGTCAATCTTATTGATGCAGCAGATAACCGGAAGCTTTAGCTCAAGAGCCTTCTTCAGTACAAACTTGGTCTGGGGCATCGGGCCTTCGAAAGCGTCAACAACCAGAATAACGCCGTTCACCATCTTCAAAACACGTTCCACCTCGCCGCCGAAATCGGCATGGCCGGGGGTGTCGATGATGTTAATCTTAATGCCTTTATAGTATACGGCGGTGTTCTTCGAGAGAATCGTGATGCCGCGCTCACGCTCAATGTCGTTCGAGTCCATCACGCGTTCCTCTACAACCTGTCCGGTACGGAACACACCGCTTTGCTTCAAAAGTTCATCCACGAGCGTTGTTTTGCCGTGGTCTACATGTGCGATAATCGCTATGTTTCTGACGTCTTCCCGCTTCATAAAATCCTCCGTTTTTCCTGCGGTCAAATTTCACATTTTCCTTCACAACCTTTACATTGTAACATATCATTCCCGATTTGCAAGCATTTCCTTAATAAAATGTCCGAACGGCGAAAGAGAAGGGGAGAAGAGGGCTTTCCGGCCTTTTGGAAAATGCCCGGTTTTCTTGATTTTTCGGCGGCTTTCGGGTATACTCTTTTCGGAAAATACGAAACGTGAAACGGTAAGCAGAGTCATATCCGGGGGAATGAGCGGATGAAGGAACAAAAGAGCAGCGATAAGAGTTATGTTTGGGGACTGATGCTCGGAATCATTGCCCTTACGGCAGTCTGTCTCGTTGAGCAGGTTTTGAAGCCGCCGTATTTCGTAAAAAGCGCGGTCAAACTGATGTGCTTCGGCGGGGCAGTTGTTCTGCATGCTTTGCTTACAAGGCAGGGCATCCGGGAGGTCATCGGTCTTC
>CADBTG010000294.1 GCA_902797475.1 uncultured Lachnospiraceae bacterium
AAAGAAACAAATACTGTTATTGGAATGATTGCAGTGTTTGATATTCAGAATTCGAGGATGGGAGATATCGGGTATCGTATTCATCCCGAATACTGGAATAGGGGAATTACTACAGAAGCACTGAAGGAAGTGGTAAAGTTTATTTTTGAAAAAACGGAAATAGAACGTCTGAACGGGCGTGCTGATGTCAGGAACATTGCCTCTAATAAGGTGATGGAGAGATGTGGATTCGTAAAAGAGGGGACAATCCGACAAGGCAAAATGGTTTCGGTCTATTGTGACTATAACATTTACGGCATGCTCAGAAAAGATTATACGAATGGCCGATAGATGGAGATTTCTGGAGGAGAACGGAATACGTTTGGGTTAAGAATCTCACGAGAGAAGCGGATTGAACGGAGGGCAGAATGATGGAAATACGCAAGTTTGGAAATCCGCAATCTGACATTGTATTGATCCAGCCTGTTGACGATCACGATTTGGAAGGAATCGAGGGCGAGTTCGCAGAGATTGTCGGAAAATGTGAAAAGAGCTTTTACCTGCTCGCTGTTCGGATAAAAGATTGGAACAACGAGCTTTCACCCTGGAAAGCACCGGCGGTATTCGGCAATGAAGGCTTCGGTGACGGAGCTTCAAAAACACTTGAAGAATTGCTCAAACTGTGCGTCGACAAGGGGAAAAAGTATTACATCGGCGGTTATTCTCTCGCCGGGCTGTTCGCCCTGTGGGCAGCGTATCAGACGGACGTGTTCAGCGGAGTCGCGGCAGCTTCTCCCTCTGTGTGGTTTCCGGGCTTTGACGAGTATATGAAAGAGAACAAAATCAGGACCGACACGGTTTATCTGAGTCTCGGAGAGCGGGAGGAGAAAGCACGCAATCCTGTTATGGCAACCGTGGGCGACAAGATACGGAAAGCCCATATGTTGCTTAATGAGCGCGGTGTGAACTGTATGCTCGAATGGAATGACGGGAATCACTTTAAGGACGCAGACATCAGAACAGCAAAGGCTTTCGCCTGGGTGCTGAATGCCGGGAAATAATCCCGCAAAAGGAATATTGAAAAATACCATTTCGTCGTTGCGGTCACAGGGATTGCGCCCCGGTTTCACGAAGCAGCGCTGCGATGCCGGAGGCTGCAAATAAGGCGAGGCCGGCTATGGCATAAGCCTTTGACCAAACGCTGTCCGTTCCGTAGATTTGGACGACTCCCGTGAAAAGGGAACCGACGGTCCACACGGCGATTCCGTCCCGCCAGAGCTTTCCCGCGAATTCGTTTATGGCAGGAACCCGTTTGCAGAACGGCAGAAGAAGCGCCGGCAAAGCACCGCACACAAGCGGAACGGCAAAAGCATAAATCATATAGTAAGAGTATACGCCAAAGCTGAAATGCTCATAGACGGCGCCGAATACGGCCACCGCAAGGGCAATCAGAACATAATTCCTTGCAGCCCTGAAATAGCGGAGCTGCAGCGTTTCCCGGGATCGGTCCCCGGTGAAATCATTCCTTTCGATATCCGATGCATACAATGTCACTCACGCTCCTTTCCGATGTGTTTCGGCCGTTTGTGGTGGGATGGTTGATGACCTCTCCCATAAAGACCATGGTGGATGATCCGCCGCCGTCGAGATTATAAGCGGTCTGCGCGCCGAGCGTCTGCAGAAACTGTGCCAGTTCATACAGGGTGAGGCCGTCGTTATCGCCGGTCCGCCCGTCACTGACAACAAAAAGATAATGGTTTTCACCAAGCTGTGCAACAGCAGTGCGGGGATTGGAGGCCTTCGCTTTTCCGACTTCCTGACTTGCCGATACGGTAATCTCGCCGTCTTTCAGTAATCTGGGGCCGAAGGACCAAACCTGCACGGCACCGTCTTTGAGCAGATTTTCGGCGGAAACAGAAGACTCCTTAACGACCTCCATTTTGCCGCTTTGGTATAATACGAGGTCTTCATTTTTCGCGGAAACATTTCGATAGAGGATGCCGTTTCGGATGACGTACCCGCCGGTTCGGGAACCGTAAAAGTCTCCGTTAACGGCCAGGATCGCATCGACGCGGTCCGCTGTTTCGGACACGGTTTCCTTCACGTTTCGTCCGTACGTGTCCCTGGCAAAGGCCGAAAACAGGTACTCCGGAGACGACACCGTCACATCGGCGGCATATACGTCGGTATCGTTCACGCGGTATTGCGTAATCACGACGGAGATGTTTTCGTCCCGATAAGAGCGGTCGGTAACAACCGGGTCGTCCGTGTTCGAAACCGTTTCCGCAGTTTCGCTTTCGTCCTCCCCGCTTTTCGATATCGAAAGCCCGGCAGACGGGACGTCCGCTTTTCCGTAATTCCGCGGGATGACGAACACGTCAAGAAGCGCATATCCCGTGAAAAATGTGATCAAAACGCCCGAAATGATTCCGTGACGGCAGCGTTTCATAAAGGATTTCATGTCTTGCCTTCTCCTATAAAGTCTCTTTCACAACCGGTCTTCCGCAGACAACGGTAAGGTTCCCGTTCATATCGGTTGAAACAGCTTTGTATTTTACACATGGAGTGCCTCCTTCGTTTCGGGATGCGTGTGTTTCGTTTTGGCTTTTACGATTGTAATGATACTTCCGAAAGAGCGGGAAATCTCCGAGAAAAAGGTGCGAAATTTACGAAAAACACACGAAATCATTCGTATGAATTGCGGCAGTTTTCGAGGGGGAAACCCATTGTCAGATTCCGTTTTCGCCGCTATAATGAAAGAAAAAACGGAGGAGACATCCGGTATGGCAGATGAGGCAAAACGAATCTATATTGCGGACGATGATGACAACATTCGTCAGGTTGTCAGAACCTTTCTCGCGAATGACGGTTACGAGACGGAAGATTTCCCGACCGGAGACCTGCTGCTTGAGCGGTTTTTGCAGAAACCATGCGATCTGGTCATTCTTGATGTGATGATGCCCGGCTCTGACGGGTTTGCAATATGCACGGAGTTACGAAAGACAAGCACGGTCCCGATCATCATGCTTACCGCGCGGGATTCGGAAAATGACTACGCGATGGGTCTCGGTCTCGGAAGCGATGATTATATTACGAAGCCTTTTTCCGCCATGGCGCTTCTAATGCGGGTTCGCGCTATCTTCCGGCGAATCGATTTCGAAAGCCAGAAGCACGGGACGGAATCTTCGGTTGAAATTGCGGTGGGAAGACTTCGGCTGGATGAGCAGCGGCGCCGCATTCTGAAGGACGGGAACCCGCTTTCCCTGACACCGACAGAGTACGAAGTCCTGAAATACCTGATGCTTCATGCCGATCGGGCCGTTTCGAGGGAAGAACTGCTGAATACGGTCTGGGGATTCGAGAGTGTTGTGGAGACAAGAGCAACCGATGACACGGTTCGGCGTCTTCGGCAGAAGCTCGGAGAATGCGGGGCAAATATTACCGCGGTTTGGGGCTTCGGATTCCGTTTGGAGGAAGCAAAATGAAGAAAAAATGGCATATCAAAACCCGACTGTTAGTCACCATGACCGGTCTGACCTGCCTGATTCTTGTTGTTGTGGCGATTGCCTTCAATCTTTCCGTGAAAGGATACATCCGCGCGCGTGTGTCCTCGCAGCTTGATCTGGTATCGCGAAGCGCCACGGAAATCAGAAGGGAAGAGCGCGGTCCCCGGATGAACCCGGATCCGTTCAATGAGCATCCGGATAAGATTACCGGAACGCGGGGAAATGCGGTCATTCTGGATGAAAAAGGAAACCTCGAGTTCAATCTTCACGGAGACAACAAGATTGCGGCGGAGCTTGCGGAGTGGTATCAGGGGCTGAATCAGGCCGGGGACATTTCGAATAAAACGGCCGCTTTAAGCAGCGGCACATTTGCCGTTTCCACGATAGCCGATCCCGCAGAAAGCGGAAGAACCATCCTGGTTTATGTGGATGTCACCTCCATCATGGCATTTGCGAAAAGAATCAACCTCGTTCTGCTGATTGTCATCGCGGTGGCCGTTCTTTTATCGGTTGTCCTGAGCGGAGCGCTTGCGAAAACGCTTGCGGAACCCGTGCAGCGCCTGTCGGATTTTGCATCGGAAATCGGAAGGGGAAATCTTTCACCGAAGGAACTTGCCTTCCGGGACCGGGAATTTGATGAGCTCGGAAATACCATGAACCGGATGGCAGCCGAACTCCGGGAAGCGAAGCAGAAGCAGGAGACGTTCTTCCAGAATGTGTCTCATGAGCTGCGGACGCCTCTCACTTCGATAAGAGGCAATGCGGAGGGTATCGTTTACGGCGTCATGGAGCCGAAGAGCGCCGGCGCGGTCATTTTGTCGGAATCCGACAAGCTTGCCGGCATGGTGGAGGATATCCTTTATCTGTCCCGAATGGGCAAAGGCAGACCGGAAGGAGCCCTGGAGCAGATTGATCTGCGGGATGTTCTTTCCCTGTGCGTATCCGAGCAGCGCGCGGAAGCGGAGAAACGGAACCTCACATTTTCCTTCGATTTTGACGACGAGCCGGTTCCGGCGGCGATCCGGGAACAGGATGCGGAGCGGTTGTGCGGTAATCTGATTTCCAACGCGGTGCGCTACGCGAAGCGGGAAATCCGCCTTTTCTGTCGGAAGCAGGACGGCGGCATTACAATCCGCGTGAGCGACGACGGGGCGGGAATCGCGGAGGAGGATCTTCCGTATGTGTTTGAGCGGTTCTACAAAGGAAACGACGGCCAGCACGGAATCGGGCTCGCCATCGCGAAGTCCGTGACGGAAAGCTATCACGGGAAGATTCACGCATACAACGAGAACGGGGCGGTTTTTGAAGCGGCCTTCCCGCAGTAGGGACT
>CADBTG010000295.1 GCA_902797475.1 uncultured Lachnospiraceae bacterium
AAGTACATAACCTTCGTAAGCGTTGATGCGGAAGATAACCTCCGTTCCCTCGGTAGCAAACCAGTCAATATCGTTCACGAACTCAAACTCGCCGAACTCCACGCAGTTGCCAACGAAGTAACCGTCGGGCAAACCGCCTTCGCCGCTGGATTCAACAAAGATCTCAACCGGATTGCCGGGCATGATAAAGGAATACGTTCCGTCCTCATGAGCGGTAACATCCAGATAAGAGTCTTCAATCGTCACAAAGCAGCCGTCCTCGTCAAAGAAAGCATTGGAAACCCAGATGTTTTCAATCGTGAAACCTTCCTCAAGATCAACATAGAAGAAGACCTCTTCGCCTTCTTTTGCATTTTCCTGTTCTGCATTAACGAATTCGGGCTTTCCGCCGGTCGTCCATGCTCTGCACACAAAGTAACTGTCCGACTCATCCCAGTTGTGCTCCTGACCGTCACTGAAATCAACATAAATCTGAACCGGATTGCCGGGCATGATAAAGGAGTATGTTCCGTCCTCATGTGCGGTAAATTCCACGAAAGAATTCTCAATCGGTTCTACAGAGCCGTCCTCCAGCTCACGGCTGTTCTGGACTACTATTCCGTTAATCGTAACATCATCCTCGGTAACAATGTAGAAGAAGACTTCCTCGCCTTCCTCGTAATACATGGCATCCTTGAGGAATTCAATCGATCCGCGTGAATCGCAAACTCTTCCGGCGAAGTAGCCCTCGGGATCATCCCAGTTATACTCCTGACCGTTGCTGAATTCAGCATAAACCTGAACGGGGTTGCCGGGCATGATAAAGGAGTATGTTCCGTCACCATGATCGGTAAATGCCAGCTCAGAATCGTCAAACGCATAAACGGCGCCGTTATCTCCTACATAGCCGTTGGAAACCTTGATAAGGCTGCAGACATAACCTTCCTCAGGGGTGGCATAGAAGAAAACTTCTTCGCCTTCTGCCGCACGTTCATCGCCCCCGTCAATGATTCCGAGATCTCCGCCGTATGTCCACCATCTTCCTACGAAGTACCTTTCCGCTTCAACCGGATCGGTCGTCTCATCCGTTTCACCGGATTCAACAGCGTCAAGCGTTTCAATCTGCTCCGGCGGTACGTCCGGAGCTTCTTCCGCTTTCGCGAAAGATGCCGTGCCGAAGGCCAAAAATACGGCCAACAGCAGTGTTAAAAAGTGTGTTTTCATAGTTCTTCCCTCCATACAAGTTGTGCGCCCCAGCGCCAATATAGTAAATGTGATTTTACACGACGCGTCAAGTTTTGTCAAGTAGTATTTACCTTCTTTTTTACTTTTTTCGCACGCGGCTTCCTTTTTCGGAAATGAAAAAGGTCTGTCATACCGCCTTTCGGTATGACAGACCCATTATTATTGTGGACCTGGTGGGATTCGAACCCATGACCTCTGCGTTGCGAACGCAGCGCTCTCCCAACTGAGCTACAAGCCCTCATGACGGTTCAGCCGTCTGCAAGAGGGATTATATCTCATTTGCCGGAAAAGGTCAACCATCACTTAACCGACATGTTAATGTCACCGGTCGAGGTCGTAATCTCGCATGTCTGCGAAGCGGAATCGGAGGGAACCACTACCGATCCGGTCGAAGTTTTCGTCTGGAATGCTTTCGGACTCAGGACTGTTCCGTTCACGTCACCGGTTGCGGTTTTAATCTTTATGGCGGGACCGTCGATGCCATCTAGCTTCACATCCCCGGTTGAGGTAGTAATGCTTATGGTTTCGTCTGCAATGACCGAATCAAGCTTCACATCGCCGGTCGCGGTCTTAACCGTGACATATCTTGCATAGGTTCCGGTAAGATTAATGTCTCCGGTACTTGTTTCAATCTTAACCGATTCGCAGTTGCCCAGGCTTCCGTTAAAATCCCCCGTGCTTCCAATCAGTTCAACCTCACGAAAGCGAACGTCCGCGGGGATTCTGATGTCACCGGTCGAACTCCTGACGGCAAGCTTTTCGTATTCCGCATCCGGAAGATACAGCGTTACTTTCGGCTCCTCGAAGTTCAGCATGAAGAAACGAAACCATTTCCGCTTTTCATGGGACTTGATTTCCAGGACATTGCCGTTTACTTCCACCTCAAAAGTGTATTCGTCATTTTCCCTGCATACCGCCTTGCAGGTGCCGTCCTCGGAACGGCGCAATTCGACGTCGGATGTCGATACCTCAATGGAAATCCGGGTAAATGTGCCCGTTTCCTCATAGTTTTTCGTAGTATAAGGGTCTCCCGAAAACTTCTTCAGGTCAAACCCGCTGATCATCAATGCGCAGGCAATGGTCCCGAGGCCTCCTATGAGAAGCGTGATTGCCGCGCCGAGCCAAAATCTTTTCATGACCGTCTTTCCTTTCTGCGAAACAGCTTAAAGAAGCCGCCCGCCATCTTTCTGATTGCCGTAATTAACCCCCTCGTGACTGCGCCCCCGCACAAAAACAGAAGGATTGCCAGGCCCGCGCACACCATGCCGCAGCCGATCCACGCGATTCCGAGCGGCACTCTGCCGATGATAAAGGATCCGACAGCGCACGGAATGCAGGCAATCGTAGAAGCCGCCAGGCTTATCGCCACTGCCCAGAACGAAATTACGACAGCAAACAGGGAGACGATTAAGGCAAATACGATCGCGAACGCCGCAATCAGAAGCGAGCCCCAGATTGGAAAGCCGAGCAGCAGAAACGCTGTTTTGAGACCGTTCAGGGATTTCTCCGGTTTTACGTCCTCCACAGGGTAATCAAGCGGCTGAAACGCTGCATAATCCGGCATCGGAACCGGCTCCGGCAGGGGCTCCCCGGGAATCGTGCTCATAATCTGGGCCGCGATTTCATCAACGGAACCGATTGCCGCGACGGCATCCTCTTCCGAAAGCCCCTCTTCCATCCGGTCGTTAATCATCTCATTATAGAAGGACAGCCGTTCTTCTATCTCTTCCTGCGGCATGCCGTATAAACGTTCTTTAAGGTCCGCAAGGAATGTTATTTTCAACATGACTTTCATCCTCCTTGGTTACAAATCGGTAGATGGACAGCATCTCCGCCCAATCACTCTTAAACTCCTCAATACGCTTTCGCCCCGCCGGGGTGATGTGATAGTATTTTCGCAGCCGCCCTTCGTGTTCTGCCGTCCTGACGGAAAGCATGTCGGCCGTCTCCAACCGCTTCAGTATGGTATAAAGGGTGGATTCCGAAAGCTCGATGTACGGCTTCATGTCTTTGATGATTTTATACCCGTATGAATCCTCATCGGCTATGGCCGCTAACACACACACCTCGAGCAGTCCGCGCTTCAGCTGAATGTCCATCCCGATACCTCCTTTCACGTTATACCTCTCTTTGCGTAATACATCGTATCGCGAAGTATAGTATTTGTCAAGAGGAAAATGTGACATTTTTCAAAAAGGCGATCCGGATGCTTCCGGACCGCCTCTTCGATGTCTCATATAAGATTTTACCAGTTTCCGCCCTTTGCCTGCGTCAGGGTGATGCCGTTGTCGCCGAGCGGGATTGCATGGTCGAGACCGACGAATTTGCCGTTCTCCTGCCACAGAACCTGCTTGACGAATTCGTACTTCTTCGCATCCCACGTCGTGAAATCGTCAAGGAGAAGTCCGCCCGTGTCACCCGAGTTGGCATTGAGGCACCAGAAGGTGTGATTCAGGTGATAGCGGTCGATCAGCTCGCGCATGTACGTCATCCAGGTCAGGTTCGGCTCCGTCATGAAGCCGCCCCACTCACCGATCAGAAGCGGCGCGGTGTTGTCCTCGTAGATATAGAACCAGTTGTCCTTCCAGCAGTCTGCCATCAGGCTGTCGTAGGTATAGGTCTTGTTGAACCAGGGCTGCTTGTAAACCGTAGGGCCGTAGTCATGCGGCGAGTAAACAAGCTTATTCTGATACTGGCCGAGGTTCACCGGATACTTCTTCACGCCGCGAAGGTTTCCGCCCCACCAGTTGAAGTCATAATCCTTCTCGTTCGTGGATGAGAAATCCATGCCGGCTTCGGTCTTCGGGAAGATTTCCGTGCCCTCTACCAAAATCAGCAGGTTCGGGTTCTTGGCAAGCACTCTTGCCGCAGCCTTCTCGGCCGTGTATTTCCAGTTATTCTTCGCCTTCGAATCGTTCCAGATGGCGGCACCGTCGCCCTCGTAGGGCTTGCCGTGCGGCTCGTTCTTCAGATCGATTCCGATGATGGTATCGTTGTTCTTATATCGGTCCGCCAGCCATTCAAGCGCCGTATAGAAGTCCTCCTCGGTGATGCGCGCCGTATACCACAGGTTCACGTTGTGACCGGAGGCATTGGTCTCCGCGCTGTGAATGTCCGGAATGACCTTAAGCCCTGCCGCCTCGGCAAGCTTTAAGAAGTAGTCCCAGATTTCCAGGCTGTTCATGCTGTTAAGCGCCGAATTGTAGGCATTGTTGTAGTTTGCTCTCGGGTACTCTCCGCCCTTCCACTGCAGAAGCAGTTCCGCCGAAATCGGCACACGGATCAGATTGAAGCCGTGGTCCGCAATGGCTTTGACTGTCGGCTCAAGCTTGCTGGTCCAAAGGCCGTCGAACGTATTCGTTCCGGTGTTGTAGCCGAACCAGTTCACGCCGGTCAGCCACACCTGCTTGCCGTTCTTATCAAGAATGCGTCTGCCGTCGGTGTGCAGCCAGTCATCTCCCTGCACGGCCTTGTCGGACCGCTTCAGAAGCGCCTCGACATCCACGGTCTGTCCGCCGTTTCCGCCCTGGTTGTTCTGATTGTTCTGGTTGTTGATCTGGTTCTGGTTCACCTTTCCGGCACGTACGGTACACGCAACGCCGTTCAGCGTCGCCGCCGTAATCTTCAGTCCGCCGGTCGTTCCGAGGTTGCAGCCGCAGTTCACGGCACCGCCTACGGGGATATTGGCGTTATAGCCCGCATCCTTCACGGTCATCTTATTGCCTGCGATGGAAAATGTGCCGTTCCACCCGCTGACCCGGTCAAGCCCTTCAATGGTCAGAACGAGTGTCCAGCCCTTCACTTCCTGCTTCGAGCCGTTTCGGATGGCAAATTCGACGCCGTACATGTTGACATTGCCGTCCGCCCAGGTATTGCCCGATTCATACTCAAGAAGGATTCCCTCAACGGGCTCCGGACTCGGTGTCGGCGTCGGGGTGTCCTTCGGTTCGTCAGTAGGCGTCGGCTCCTCCGTCGGTGTCGGTGCCTCAGTCGGCGTTTCAGTCGGCTTGTCCGTCGGCGAAAGCTCAGGCGAAACGACAATCGGATCGATTTCGATCACATTTTTCGTCGGCTCGGGCGTCGTTGACTTCTTCCCGCTGTCGCTGTCTTTGCCGCTCAGTGCCGCAATCAGCGAAATCACAAGCACTACGATCAGAGCGCTCAGCACACCGATCGTAATCAGGACCCCTCTTGAAAACCCGAAGGGGTTCTTCTTTTCTTCCATTCTTTCTATCCTCCTTATTGATGCGGCCGGGCCGCAAATACGCTCTTATTCATCCCGCTGCCGGGAGTTTTCGTAATATGCCTCCAGGTGAGGTCTCGCGGAAACATAGTACCGCTCAAGCGACGGGTCAAACTGGGTTCCCATGCCGCTCATGATGATGCTGTCTGCTTTGTCAAACGGCATGCTGTCCTTATAGACGCGCTTGCTGACAAGGGCGTCGTACACGTCCGCCACCGCCATGATTCTGGCTTCGATCGGAATGGCTTCGCCCTTCAGTCCCTCGGGATACCCCGAGCCGTCCCACCGCTCATGGTGGTAATGCGCCATGTTCTCGGCAACCTGCCGGAACGCTTCGTCATCCGTCCCCTCGAGAACGGAACGCACAATCCGGGCGCCTTCCTTTGCATGCGCCTTCATCTTCTCAAACTGCCACGGCTCATACCGTCCTTCGAAACGGAGAATCTGATCGTCTACGGCAATCTTCCCGAGGTCGTGCATCGGCGCCGCCTTAATCAGGTTCTTAATCATGTCATCGGACAGGTTCAAAACGTTATCCCTGCGGATTTCCTCAGTCAGCATCCGCATTACCTCGCTCGTACGCCTGATATGGCCGCCGGTCGAGTTGTCGCGGCTTTCCACCATCGTCGCCATGCCGAGGATGAGGCGGTTGTGCATCTCCGTAATGTGTTTTGTCTTCTCCTCGACCTGCTCGGTCAGTTCCTGATTGAAGTCGTTCAGCAGATGGATGTACTGCTGGCTCTTCGTGTCATCCGTGATGAAGAACTGATAGCCTCTTTTATGGATTCCGTCGCTTAAGTAGGTTACCTGAATCAGGTAAATCCTATCGCCCTGCTCATAATGGAACCGGTTGTCCCTTTCGTCCTTCGTAAAAGCGTTGAGCCAGCGGTTTGCATACCCGGAAACCGGGCTCTCGGCGGGAATCGTCTTGTCAACGCGGACATCGGCGAGTTCGGGGAATACCCGAAGAGCCGCCTCGTTGCAGCCGAGGTATCTGCGCTTGAAATCGAAGGAAAGGAAGCCCGTCGTGCCATTTTCCACCAAAGAATCAATGCCGGTGTCGGTGATGTCGTAAAGCCATACCTGATGGATGATGATCAGATAGACAACCTGCGCGGCGGTGTAGGCAGCCGGCAGGAACTCAATCCGGTCGGTGATCATTCTACCGACGAAAAATGACAGGAAGCTGATCATCTCCGGGATGAAAAGCAGCATGATGACGCGCTTCGAAACATCCTTTTTGCGGAAGTAACTGTAAACCATCGCCGAAACGCCGATGACAAAGTACAGGATCACCATGATGATGAAGACATCATGCAGGATGCCGTAGGACTTGTTCGTCAGCCGGCCGAGGTTGTCGCTTCGGACAAAATCAACGGAACGGTAGAACCAGTCCTTCCTCCCGATGGTCAGAACCCCGAGGTACAGGAACATATTCAGGCAGAACATTGCCGCCTTTACGAATTTCGGAATGTTGATGTGGCACAGATTCAGGATGGTCAGGGTAATCATCAGCGTGAGAAATGTGCCGCCGATGTAATTCACCTTGTTGCCCGCAAGCGCTTCCCAATAGGAGCGGGACTCTGCCACAATCAGGTTGCCGAGAACGGAAATCGGCACAAGAACAAAAATCAGTGACACATGCACGTCAAAGTGCTTATGCCACGTCATGACATAGACCAGTGTCAGACAGACGCTCAACACAAGCAGCAGCCTGTAGAACATGATAATCATAAACTTCCTCCTGAAAATGATTCCCTTCCGGAGAATCACACGCCTATCATATCACATTTTCGCATTTTTTTGTATCCCTTTGCACGAAACGGTATTCATCTTTCGGAAATTATGTTATAATGATAATGTTCAAAAAAATGCGTCATCCTTTTGCGGGATACGCGAAATAAAAGGAGGAAACAGTATGGGTTGGCTTGTAACTATCATCATCGGCGGTGTTTGCGGCTGGCTTGCCGGAATGCTTATGGATTCCAAGAAGAACAGTCTTCTGATCAACATCATTCTCGGTATTATCGGCGGTGCGCTCGGTAATCTCGTATTCGGTTTGATCGGAATCAGCTTCCACGGCCTGATCGGTAACATCATCGGCGGCGTTATCGGCACCTGCCTGCTGATTGCCATCGGACGTCTTATCTTCAAGAAATAATTCAGGAGGTTTCCATGTACTGTACGAGAAGGATTTCGGATGATCTCATCTGGGTCGGCGGCAATGACCGCAGACTCGCCATGTTCGAAGGCGTTTATTCCGTTCCGGACGGCGTTTCTTACAATTCCTATCTGTTGCTCGATCAGATGACCGTCCTTTTCGATACTGTGGACAGGGCAGTGGACAGGGTTTTCTTTGAAAATCTCGAGCATGCCCTTGCGGGACGCAGCCTCGATTTCGTGGTTGTGTCCCACATGGAGCCTGATCACAGCGCAACACTTAGGGAACTGCTTCTGCGTTACCCTGATGTCATCATCGTCTGCAACCAGAAAAGCCATGATATGATGAAGCGGTTCGGCTATATCGGCGACGACCGCAAGCCCTACCTTGTGAAGGAAGGGGATGTGATGCGGACCGGAAAGCACGAGTTCACATTTGTCATGGCACCGATGGTACACTGGCCGGAGGTTATGATGACCTTCGACAAGACCACCGGAACGCTTTTCACGGCGGACGCGTTCGGCTGCTTCGGCGCGCTGAACGGCAATCTGTTCGCCGATGAAGTCGATTTCTTCCGCGATTATCTGGACGAAGCCCGTCGCTATTATACGAACATCGTCGGCAAATACGGTGCACAGGTGCAGGCCGTTTTGAAGAAGGCTGCCGCACTGGACATCAAGATGCTTTGCCCTCTGCACGGTTTCGTTTGGCGGAAGAACCTTTCCGAATACATCGAATACTATGACCGCTGGAGCCGCTACATTCCCGAGAAGGAAGGCGTCCTCGTTGCGTATGCTTCGGTATACGGCAACACCGAGAACGCGGCGGAGATCCTGGCTGTCAACCTTCGTGAGCGCGGCGTCAGCGTCGACATGATGGACGTTTCCGTCAAGCCCGCCTCCGAGCTTGTCAGCGCGGCATTCCGATACAGCCATCTCGTATTCGCTTCAACGACTTACAATGCGGAGATTTTCGTCCGCATGGAGGAAGCGCTTCGGGATTTGATCGCGCACAACTTCCAAAACCGCACCATAGCCCTGATTGAGAACGGTTCCTGGGCAGCCCAGAGCGGCCGGAAGATGCGTGCCCTTTTTGAAAACTGCAAGAACATTACTTTCGTGGAGCCTCTTGTCTCCCTGCAAAGCAGCGTGTCTGAAGACCGGCGCGCAGAGCTTGGCACTCTCGCCGAGGCCATTGTGACTACGATGCCCGGCCTTGCTTCCGCTGAGGACGCGGCGCCGTTCGTTCCCGGAACGGAGGATCCGAAGGCTCTTTACTCTCTGTCTTACGGCCTCTTCGTTGTTACCGCAAAGGAAGGCTCCAAGGACAACGGCTGCATCACGAACACGGCCATGCAGGTTGCTTCCGGGCCGAACCGTCTTTCCATCGCAGTCAACAAGAACAACTACACGCATGACATGATCGTGCGGACCGGTCAGTTCAACGTTTCGGTCCTGACCGAATCCGCTTCGTTTGAGCTTTTCAAGCGGTTCGGTTTTGCCAGCGGCCGTGACACTGACAAATACGACGGCTACACGGCATTCAAGCGCTCCGCGAACGGCCTGACGGTCATCACGGAAACGACCAATGCCTTCTTCAGCTGCAAGGTCACGCAGATTATCGACTGCGGTTCCCACAGCCTGTTCGTGGCGGACATCACCGAGAGCGAGGTGCTCTCCTCCGATCCTTCCGTCACCTACGCATATTACTTCGCCCACATCAAGCCGAAGCCGGCTCTGTCGGATCCCGGCGAGAAGAAGACCAAATGGGTCTGCCGGATTTGCGGCTACGAGTACGAAGGCGAAGAGCTTCCCGACGATTTCCTCTGCCCGCTCTGCAAGCACGGCAAGGACGATTTCGAAAAGGTCGTCGGATAAGTTTTTCAAGTTAACAAAAGGGATTGCCCGAAAGGCAATCCCTTTTTTGTTTGGTCGATGAAACATTTTTCTGCCCGCCTTCTTACTCCGCGGCTTCGGCTTTCTTCTTTTTGTACGCAAAGGCATACAGCAAAGCCGCCAGCGAATATCCGCAATAGTTTCCGAGCGTCCAGACGGATGCAGAAGAAGCTTGGCCGATTCCGCCGATGGCGAGCCCGGCGCAGACGGTTGCCCCGGTTCCGAGAATCAGCCCGATCCACAGTACCCACCGGATATCCTTCCATACATAGAGGATAAAGCAGGCCAGAATCAGCAGTGAGGCAAATACCAGAAGAACCGCGCCGTCTACGGCAAGATTAATCTTATCAAGGACATGCCCCGAATGTATCTCTTTCCAGGCACTCTTATAGCGGTATGTCAGCACGAGAATCGAGATGCCGATGAATGAGGAAATAATCGGAAAGAAAAGGGTATGCTTGGCATTTCTCACAATCAGAAGCACGATATAGGCGAGCATCGCGCAGACGGTCAGTAAAAACGTGGCACGGACAATGTGAATGCCGTAAGCCGGATCAAGCCCGTCGGGTGCTTCCGCCGCCGACATATTCCGGCAGAAGAAGAAAAATACGACCAGGTTGATCAGAAGCCCGATTCCGGTGATGACCGCCGCCGTAATCTTCATCCCTGCTCCGGTATGCGCTTTCGGTGTCGCGGGCATCGGATAATACCCATACGGCACTGCGCCGGGCATCTGCATATTGGCCGGCTGTGTGCCCGGAGCAAACTGCATATTGGCCGGTTGCGTTCCCGGCATGGCGGCTGCTGTCTGTACGCCCTGTTCGGGCGCCGTTCTCACATCCGGTGCGGGCGTTGCCGTTCCGTTTTGATAATGCATAAGCGCAATCTGCGGGTACATATCCGCAAGCCTTACGACCTCCGGACCGCTTGTCTGATTGCGCGTCTCACGTCTTTTATTGGCAATTGCGTCCGCGCCGCCGTTGATGAGCCGGTTTATGAGGAACCGGAGCAGATATCCCAAAAACACAAGCGCGACAACAATCAGAATAATCCATACTGCAGGATCCATACTGTTTCCTCCCTTTTCCGGCTACCGGCTCTGAATCGAGCTGCCCGTAAATGCAGCGGAAGTATATTGCTGGCAGACATGGTACAAATTGTCATACGTATTCAGGAAAATGGCATACTCTCCCGTGCCGCTTCCGACCGTGCAGTCCCAGTCATATTCGATAATCCGGTCTTCCTCCGCGCGGTACCAATACGTCCGGTATTCCCCGAAAATCTTCTTTGCGGCAACCAAGAGCGATTCCGGAATCGCGTTACTGCTGATTTCGTGCTCCTCACGTACCGCAACAAGACGGTTGCTTTCAAAATAAAACGTATACTTAATGCCGTCAGAATAAATGTAATCGAGATACGTTAACGGCACCGACGACCATTCCCA
>CADBTG010000296.1 GCA_902797475.1 uncultured Lachnospiraceae bacterium
AATTCCGGAGATCCGAATATAAATCCGTATGTCATCATGCTGAAAGGAAACGAAGGGCAGGAGAAGATTCTGTTTGAGCCCGACGCGAACTTTCTTTCGTATATGAAGAGGAAATCTCCGCGCAAGGTCATGGAGAAGGACTGAACACGTATTGAAAATCATTATATAAAAAGGAGGAAAGCAAAATGGCGAAAATTATCGGTGAAGGTATTACTTTTGATGACGTGCTGTTAGTGCCGTCTTATTCCGAAGTAATCCCGAACGAGGTAGACATCTCGACCAATCTTACCCACTCCATTCACCTGAACATTCCGCTTATGAGCGCCGGAATGGACACGGTAACGGAGCACCGTATGGCGATTGCCATGGCCAGACAGGGGGGAATCGGCGTCATTCACAAGAACATGTCCATTGAGGCACAGGCGGAGGAGGTTGACAAAGTAAAACGTTCTGAGAACGGTGTCATCAGCGATCCGTTTTCGCTTTCCCCGAACCATACTTTACAGGACGCAAACGAACTGATGGGCAAATACCGCATCAGCGGCGTTCCGATTACCGAGGGCAGAAAGCTTGTCGGCATCATCACGAACCGTGATCTGAAGTTCGAAACCGACTTTTCCAAGAAAATCAGCGAGTCCATGACGAGCCAGGGCCTGATTACCGGACGTGAGGGCGTTACGCTTGAGGAAGCCAAGATGATTCTGGCAAATGCCAGGAAGGAAAAACTTCCGATCGTGGATGACGAAGGCAACCTGAAGGGTCTCATCACGATCAAGGATATTGAAAAAGCAATCAAGTACCCGCTTGCCGCAAAGGATTCCCAGGGAAGACTTCTGTGCGCTGCAGGTGTAGGCGTTACCGCCAATGTTTTGGAGCGTGTCGAGGCACTTGTCAAGGCAAAGGTTGACGCAGTAGTCGTTGACTCCGCACACGGTCATTCGGCCAATGTCATCCGCGTCGTTAAGATGATCCGCGAAGCGTTCCCGTCTCTTCAGATCATTGCCGGTAATGTGGCGACCGGAGAGGCTACGGAAGCTTTGATCAAGGCCGGCGTAGACTGCGTCAAGGTCGGCATCGGCCCCGGGTCCATCTGTACCACCCGTATCGTTGCCGGTATCGGTGTTCCGCAGATCAGCGCCATCATGGATGCTTATGAGACCGCCAAAAAGTATGACATTCCGATTATCGGTGACGGCGGCATCAAGTACTCCGGTGATGTTACGAAGGCTCTTGCCGCAGGCGCCAGCGTCTGCATGATGGGTTCCATTTTCGCCGGATGCGAGGAGAGCCCCGGAGACTATGAACTTTATCAGGGTAGAAAATACAAAGTATACCGCGGCATGGGTTCCATCGCCGCCATGGAGAACGGCAGCAAAGACCGTTACTTCCAGAGCAACGCCAAGAAGCTTGTTCCCGAAGGCGTTGAAGGTCGTGTTGCCTATAAGGGACTTGTTGAGGATACCGTATTCCAGCTCCTCGGCGGTCTTCGTTCCGGAATGGGTTACTGCGGCGCAAAGGATCTTGCAACGCTTCGCGCTGAATCGCGTTTCGTTAAGATTTCCGCTGCATCCCTGAAGGAAAGCCATCCTCATGATATTCATATCACGAAGGAAGCACCCAACTACAGTGTAGACGAGTAGTTTATAGTCATAGGGGGTTTACAGCATGGTAATGTCCAAAGCCGAGTGGCGCAGAAAACGCAGACGTAAGAAGCTGATGAAAGCGTATCTTTCGTTAACTCTGCTTGCCGTTATCGCGATTTTGGTTCTTCTGCTTTTGGTGAAGGTGATTACGCTGATTTTCCGAAATTCCGACGGCGGAATCCTCAAGAAAGCAGGAGATGTCACGGTAACGCAGAGCCTTCTTTCGATCAGCCGCTACGCAAGACCGGGCGAAAAGCTCGATTCGGTGGATGAAATTATCATTCATTCCAACAATACAATCGGTAAAACCGCGCAGGAACAGCGTGATTACTATGAAAGCCTTAAAGACCGTAAGAACGACGAAGAACGGCAGAGCATGCACTTCATCGTCGATCTCGACGGCAAGATTTACCAATGCATTCCGACAAATGAGATCGCGCTTGCCGTACGGGGCAGTACTTTCAAATCCATTTCCATTGAGTACTGCATCACCGGTTCGGACGGTTCGATGAGCGCCGCAACGTATAAGAGCCTTTGCAAGCTTGTTGCGACACTTTGCAAAAAGTACGGTTTAACCGAAAAGAAGGTGTTCCGTCATCATGACAAGAACAACGTCGGCTGTCCGCTGTTTTTGGTTTCGGAAGAGAATTGGGAGAAGTTCAAGTCCGATGTGAAATTAACAAGGCAGGGCAAGAACGTTGAAGTAACCAATGCGCCGATTAAAAACATCGTGCCTGCGGGAGAATATCCTGAGGGTACGGAGAATACGGAAGATTCGGGAGACGCATGAAAAAAGAAAGAGGAATCCTATATAGGGTTCCTCTTTTTAGTATTGATCGATATGTTCGCGAATCGCGGCCTCGGATTCCCGAATCTCCGAAAGAAACTCTCTTGCGGACAACACAAGGCTTCCCGCGCCGCGGATGATGATCTGCTCCATGCCGTCCGAGGTGGCAACCGTAATCCGGTAATCCGAAGCATGTACATGCGTAAATCTTTCGATATAGCCGTCCGCCGTTTCGGCCTCCTTGGTAAATACGACATGAATCCCGTTGTAATCAAAGGCCTCCTCATCGTGCCCCTTCACGAGATAGGCATCGAATACGGCAATGAGGTTACAACCCTTATAAGCAGCGTAGTTGGTAAGGATATCAAGAAGCTTTCCGCGGGCTGAATCCATATTCTGTGCTGCAAGCTCCGAGAGTTCCGGCCAGGCATGAATGATATTATAGCCGTCCACCAAAACCCAGTGGGAATTGTATTTTTTCTTCGGTTCCGTGCTTCTGTAAAGCTTTTCCTCGCGCTTTACGGGTGCCTTCTTTCCGGTTTTTTCATTCGCGAAAGAGGAACTTTTGATAATGCGGTCGATTTCTTCGGTTCCGAGCGCAAGATCGAGCGATTCCATCAGCGAATCCGGATTCTTCTTTGAAACAGCTTCCGTCAAAGTTTCCCCGACATCGTATAAGACGGACGGAAGATGCATATGATGAAATACTTCATCCCACATGACCGGATAACCGGAGCCATGTGTGCAGAAGACCGAATAGGAAGGATTGCTAAGGTCTGCGTCAGGATCATAACCGGTTTTGGCGATGACTTCCTCTGCGTTGCGGCAGGGACGGTAGCCGTCCACCCGGCGGAAGATGTGCCCTTTTCCTTTGCAAAGCGTGGGAAGCAAAGCCGGAAAATCCTGAAACGAGGAAACCGGAGCATAACCCTTTAATACAGCGCTTCCGTCATGACTGTCGGCATCCCGTTCGAAATCGGCATGCAATTCCGTAAGTGCATGCATGACGCGCCCGATGGAATCCTCGGGAATTGTAAGAATG
>CADBTG010000297.1 GCA_902797475.1 uncultured Lachnospiraceae bacterium
GAGACATTCGAAAGCAACGGTTCGACTTCCATGGCTTCGACCTGTGCGAGCTGCATGTCTCTGATGGCTGCAGGCGTTCCGATCAAGCGTATGGTTGCAGGTATCAGCTGCGGTCTTGTTACCGGTGAAACCGATGACGATTACATCCTTCTTACCGATATCCAGGGTCTTGAAGACTTCTTCGGCGACATGGACTTCAAGGTAACCGGTACGACCGAAGGCATTACCGCCATTCAGATGGATATTAAGATTCACGGTCTGACCCGTCAGATTGTAGAAGGTGCCATCGCACGCTGCCGTGAAGCAAGATTCTTCATCATGGACAACTGCATGAAGCCTGCCATCGCAGAGCCTCGTAAGGAAGTCAGCAAGTATGCTCCGAAGATCATTCAGATCTCCATCGATCCTCAGAAGATCGGTGATGTTGTCGGACAGCGCGGCAAGACCATCAATGCAATCATCGAGTCCACCGGCACGAAGATCGATATTACCGATGACGGCAATGTTTCGATCTGCGGCACCGATCCCGATGCAATGCAGAGAGCAAAGAGAATGGTTGAGACGATTGTTACCGAATTCGAAGAGGGCATGGTTCTGGAAGGTAAAGTAGTCAGCATCAAGGATTTCGGTGCATTCCTCGAGTTTGCTCCCGGTAAGGAAGGCATGATTCACATTTCCAAGATTGCCAAGGAGAGAATCAACCATGTTGAAGACGTTCTGACGCTCGGCGACGTTGTCAAGGTAGTATGCCTCGGCAAGGACAAGATGGGACGCTTCAGCTTTTCCATTAAGGATTTGAAAGAATAATCTGTTTCCGTGCACAAAGGTGCCATAGAACGGACTCGTTCCTTTTTGTGGCACCTTTATAAAATCGGACAGCGTATATGAATACAGGGGGTGGATCCAGTTGAAACAGTATATGACCTTTCATGAAAATCCCGAAATTCTTCATGTCAACACGGAAGAAGACCGGAACTATTACATTCCTTTTGCGCCCGAAGAGGATGCGTTCAAAAGCCGTAAGAGTTCGGGCCGTTTTACCGACTTGAACGGAGAATGGGATTTTTCTTTTTACGAAAGCTTCTTTACGATGCCTTATGATTTTCTGCAGAGAAAACCCGAAGGCAAAATCCCGGTTCCTTCCTGCATTCAGCTTTACGGCTATGATAAGCCGCAATATACGAATATGCCGTATCCTTTTCCGTATGATCCGCCGTTTGTGCCGCAGGACAATCCCGTTGCCCTGTACCAGAGAGATTTCGAATATACGGAAGACGGACTTGAACGGTATCTTGTATTCGAAGGCGTCGACAGCTGCTTTTACCTGTTCGTAAACGGTCAGGTATTCGGTTACAGCCAGGTCAGCCATGCGGTTTCCGAATTCCGCATTACGGATGCCCTTAAAGAGGGTACAAACCGGATTGCCGTTGCCGTTTTAAAATGGTGTGACGGCTCGTACCTGGAGGATCAGGACAAGATCCGCATGACCGGTATCTTCCGCGACGTATATCTTCTTGCAAGACCGAAAAAGCATATTAAGAGTTTTGTCTATTCGTTCCTGTTTAAGGACGATTATGCATCGGCTCTGTTGCATTTCGAGGCAAGAGGACTGTCGGATGTAAAGGTCACATTTTCCGATGCCGACGGCAATCTGATTTCCGAAGGCAAAACCGATCTGGACGGCTTCTTCGAATGCAAGATTGAAAACCCGATTCTGTGGAATGCGGAGAATCCCTATCTTTATAAGATGGTTCTGGAAGCCGAAGGGGAGATTATCGGCGAACAGGTCGGCATCCGCGATGTTTTCATTGAGGACGGCATTTTCAAGATTAACGGCAAGCCCGTTAAGTTAAGAGGCGTAAACCGTCACGACAGTTATCTGAAGACCGGATATGCATGCGACGAAAAGCAGCTTCGCGAAGACCTTTACATCATGAAGCGCTGTAACATCAATACGGTCCGCACCTCGCATTATCCGAATCAGCCTCTGTTTTATAAGCTTTGCGATGAAATCGGCATGTATGTGGTCGACGAGGCCGACCTTGAGTGCCACGGTTCCGTCAATGCCGCAAACGGCGTAGAATGGAAGCTCGGTTACAGTCAGATTTCCCTCACCGTTTCCGATGACCTTTTCACCGGCTCGATTTCGGACCGTATCATGAAGCTTGTTACAAGAGACATCAACCGTCCCTGCGTCATCATGTGGTCCATGGGCAACGAAGCCGGTTACAGTCATCAGATGGAGGAAATCGTCAAGCTTGTCAAGGCTACCGATGTGACGAGACCGGTTCATTACGAGAGCGCCATTCATGCCTTCGACGGCACCGGAAGAGATGCTTTGGACGTTGAGTCTTATATGTATCCGCAGCTTTCCGACATTTACAAATATCTCAATGACGAGACGATGACAAAGCCGTATTTCATGTGTGAATACTCGCACTCGATGGGCAACAGCAACGGCGACCTGAAGGCCTATTGGGATCTGATTTATTCCGACCCCCGTCTGATGGGCGGTTGTGTTTGGGAATGGTGCGATCATTCCGTTTCGCTCGGTCAGACGTCCGACGGCCGTGAAAAATACGGCTACGGCGGTGATTTCGGCGATGCTGACCAGAATGACGGCAATTTTTGCTGTGACGGACTTCTGTTTCCGGACCGCACGCCTCATCCGGGCCTTCATGAACTGAAGCAGTGCTACCGTCCGCTTACGGTTTCCGTATCGGAGCAGGACAAATCGGTTTACATTCTGACCAACAGACTGAATTTTACGAATTTCGAGGATCTGTTCACCCTTTCGCTCGAAATGAAGGATACCGGCAAATTCATCTCCGAAACTCCGGTTCCGGTTTCCTTAAAGCCCGGTGAATCCTGCACATTTAAAGCCCCCGAGCTTCCCGAGGAAGCCGGCGAGGATGTAAGAATCCGCTTCATCATCAAATATGCTAAAGACACGCCTTATTGTTCCGCAGGAACCGAGGCCGGATTTGACCGCTTCGCATTACGCTCACTGCCGCATAAGAAAGACGCGCCGCAGAAGGCTTCCCGGAAATTCCTTCATGCAACCGATGAAGGCGACTGCTATGTCATTGAAACCAAGGAAGCCGTTTATACCATCGACAAGAAGACCGCAGCCATCAGTTCGATGAAGATAAATGACACGGAAATGTTCACAGACCCGACTTCGTTCAACCTTTACCGTGCTCCGATCGACAACGACGTGAATATCCGAAAGATCTGGGACGGTTTCAGGCTTAAGAACCTGACGCCCCGTGTCTACGGAATGAAAATCATCGAGGCCGGTGATGAGATTACCGTAAAGTCCGAGCTTTCGCTCGGTTCCAATGGCTTCATGCCGGTTGCAAACATCAATACCGAAATGACTTTCTATCCGGCAGGAGAGATTCAGATTCGCGCCAACGTCCGCGTAAACGAGCAGATTCCGTATCTTCCGAGATTCGGCATGCGCTTCTTCTTACAGGATGAATTTGAAGACTTCAGCTATTACGGCTTCGGCCCGTATGAAAGCTACGAAGATAAGAACCTTGCTTCTTACGCCGACTTGCATCATACAACCGTAAGCGGCAACCATTCGGATTACATCCGTCCGCAGGAGAATTCGAGCCATGCTTTCTGCCGCTTTGCAACGGTTTCGAGCAACGAGGCTGCCATCCGCATCGACTGCATCGAGAAGGAGCTTTCCGTGAATGCGTCGCATTTTTCACAGGAACAGCTGACCGACAAGAAGCACAATTGGGAACTGATTCCCGAAGACCGCACGGTTTTGTGCATCGATTACCGGATGTCCGGCATCGGCTCCGCAAGCTGCGGCCCGGATATTAACGAAGATTACTGCCTCCACGAGAAAGCATTCTCCCTGAAGTTTTGGTTTGAACCCAAAAGACTTACGAAGCAGAAGAGGACTTTATGAGTCGACTTTTTTACAGACAGAGCGCCGGCAATGACTGGAACAAAGCTCTCCCGATCGGAAACGGAAGACTCGGCGGAATGATTTTCGGCGACCCGTTTTGCGAGCGCATTCAGGTAAATGAGGACTCCGTCTGGTACGGCGGTCCGTTAAGCCGCGTCAACAAAGACGCAAAGGAATCGCTCAACACGGTCCGCGAACTGATCCTTTCCGGCAGCATCAAAGAAGCGGAAGAACTGATGCTTCACGCCTTCACCGGCACCCCCGAAAGCGAACGCACGTATGCGACGCTCGGGAATATCGACATCCGGTATCCCGGCATCAGCGGAGAGATTACCGGTTATGAACGCGAGCTTGATCTGGACGATGCCGTATTCCGTCTTAAGAAGAAGGCCGGAGGCATCACCTACCGTGAGGAAATCCATGCGAATGCTCCGGAAAATGTGATCGCGATCCGGATATATACCGAAGAAGGAGCCTGCTTTGACGCCGATGCACATTTTTCACGGATGACCTTTTATGACAGCTCGTTTCATGATACGGATACGGTTTATGCGCTCGGTTCGATGGTCGGCGAGAACTATTACTTTGCCGCAGGCCTGTGCGCGGTTCATGACGGCGGCGAGCTTACCGTAAACGGCGAATACCTGACCGCCAAAGGCGTAAAGGAGCTTTTGCTTCTGTTTTCGGCATCGACAACGTTTTATGTAACCGATCCGCTTAGCGAAGTGAAAAGCCGGCTTACTTCCGCAAAAAGCCGCACATACGAAGCACTGTTTTCGGAACACCTCAGGGATTATCATGAATACTATGACCGTGTTTCGCTGAACCTTGCTTTCGATGAAGAATGTGAAGACATTCCGACCGATGAGAGAAGAAAGCTGTATCAGCCCGATTGCGGCGACAACGGGTTTGTAAAGACCTATTTTGATTTTTCAAGATATCTTTTCATCAGCTGCTCAAGGCCCGGTTCCCAGCCTGCCAATCTGCAGGGAATCTGGAATGACAGCATGAACCCGCCGTGGGGCAGCAAATATACGATTAACATTAATGCCGAAATGAATTACTGGGCAGCCGAATCCCTCGGGCTTTCGGAATGCCATATGCCGCTTTTCGATCTGATGAAGCGGATGCACGGAAACGGTCTTAAGACGGCCGATGAAATGTACGGGTGCCGCGGCACGGTTGCCCACCATAATACGGATATCTGGGGCGATACGGCGCCACAGGACGCCTGGATTCCCGCGACATACTGGGTGATGGCAATGGCCTGGCTTTGCACGCATATTGCGGAGCATTACCGCTATACCGGCGATACGGTTTTCCTGGAAGACTTGTATCCCGTCATCAAGGATTCGGTTCTTTTCTTCCATGACTTTTTGATTGAGAAGGAAGACGGCATTATTCTGTGTCCGTCGCTTTCGCCCGAGAACGTTTATATTCTTCCGAGCGGACAATCCGGACATGCCTGCTATAATTCCTCGATGGATATGCAGATTCTTCGGGATCTTTTCACCGATTATCTGAAGGCAGCCGAAATCCTCGGCGATACCGACCGTTATTTCATCGAAAAGACCGAAAGACTGCTTTCAAAGATTCCGCCGATCGGCATCGGAAAGCACGGTCAGATCATGGAATGGCCGGAAGACTATGAAGAGGCCGAGCCCGGACACAGACACATTTCCCAGCTGTATGCGCTTTTCCCGTCCTCGCAGATTCCGACCGACGATCCGGAGAACACGCCGTTTAAGGCTGCACGGGCAACGCTTGAGCGCCGGCTTCATTACGGCGGCGGACATACCGGCTGGAGCCGCGCATGGATCATGAATCTGTATGCGAGACTTCGTGACGGAGAGAAGGTTTACGAAAATCTTACGGCACTTTTAAAACGCAGCACGCTTGATAATCTGTTCGACAATCATCCCCCGTTTCAGATTGACGGAAACTTCGGTGCGCTTTCCGCGATTGTCGGCATGTTTTTACAGTGCTTTGACAACAGGGTTTACCTGCTTCCGGCGCTTCCGAAGGCATTTGCAAACGGCAGTTTTACGGGCATCAGGGCTTATCACGGCGGAGTATTTGATTTGAGATTTCAAAACGGTGCCCTGACGGATTTCACCGTCAAAGCCGAACGGGGTGATTATGAGGCCGAAGTCATTTATGACGGCGTCACATTTTCCGTAAAACTTTCCGAAGGAGAAGAGAAGCTTATTCGGATTATCTGATTTGAGGATGATGAATGAATTTCTTTGAGTTTATCAAAATCGTACTTCTCGGCATGGCGGAAGGCATCACGGAGTTCCTTCCCGTCAGCAGTACCGGCCATCTGTTACTGCTTGAGCGGCTTTTAAATCCGTCTTTTTTGGCGGATGAGGACTTTGCGGAGCTGTTCACCGTAGTCATCCAGATCGGTGCCGTATTTGCCGTTGTGCTGATTTATTTCAGGCAGCTTTGGCCGCTCGGCCTGACCGGTGAGAAAAAGATCATCATAAAAGGTCCGAAGCTTTATCTGTGGCTGAAGATCGGAATCGCCTGCATTCCGTCTGCTTTGATCGGTCTTTTGTTTGATGACGCTTTCGATACGTTCTTTCACGGAAAGACAAGTGTCATCACTGTCATGATAACATTAATCCTTTACGGCATCGTGTTTCTTTTCATCGAAAGGCTGCAAAAGGATTATCCGCCCCGGTTTAATACGATCGGGTCCGTTCCGTTAAAGCTGGCCGTTTATATCGGCTGCTTTCAGATTCTTGCTCTGATTCCCGGCACATCCCGGGCAGGCGTCACAATCATCGGCGCCATGCTTCTCGGGGCAAGCAGAGGCGTTGCAACGGAATTCACGTTCTATCTTGAAATCCCGACACTGTTCGGCGCCGGACTTTTAAAGCTTTTGAAATACGGCTACGCGATAGACGGAATGCAGTATGCAATCCTCTTAACGGCCATGCTCGTGGCGTTTTTGGTGGCATTTGCCACGGTTAACTGGATTATCGATTACATTAAGAAACATGATTTCCGCATATTCGGTTTCTACCGGATCGGACTCGGACTTTTGGTACTGTTTGTTTTGTTGATTACTTAGGAGTGAGGTGAGTATTTTGGCTGAAAAGAAA
>CADBTG010000298.1 GCA_902797475.1 uncultured Lachnospiraceae bacterium
GTGCCTTCAATGGTGGCGACGACAATCGGAACGCCGGCCTTCTGCGCAATCTTTAAAACGCCCCCGTGGAAGGGAAGCAATTCCCCGCTGAAACTGCGTTTACCTTCGGGATAGACCGCGACGGAGCATTGGTCGTCCTTAATCAGCTTTGCGGAATGGTTGATGATGACAAGGGCGTCTCGGGGATCGTCCCGCTTTAAGGGCATGTAGCACAGCTTCCGCAGCATCCGGCCGAAGAAAGGCACTTTGAAATTCTCTTCCTTTGAGATAAATGCCAGCTCGTATTTGCGCATGACCCGCGCGGTGAGAATCGGATCAAAGTTGGAACGGTGGTTGCAGATGAACAAAAAACGTCCTTCGGGAACAAGCTCGTCGCCTTCGTAGGTGACCTTGATGTTGCAGAAGAACATTCCGATGGCGACAAGGGCATTGAAGAGCCTGCGGTAACCCTTGCTGTCCCGGTCGTATAATTTGCTTTGGTCGACGAACAATCCGGCAATCGTCGGTATCAAAATGAAGATGAGAAATAAGCCCACGGCAGTGCCGAGGATGATTCCCAAAACAAGCAGGATTCGAAGAAAGATATCCATAAAAACTCCTTTGTTATATGCCTATCGGTTCGGCAGCAGCACCCGGAACGTGCATCCGGGACCGTCCGCGTTGTTCGTGACATCGACCGTACCGCCGATAACGGTAAGTATTTGTTTAACGAGCGCAAGGCCGAGACCGTTTCCTTCGGCCTTATGGGAACTGTCGGTCTGATAGAAACGGTCGAAGACATGCTCCATGGCATGCTCCGGGATGCCCGGACCGTCATCGGAAACGGAGAAAATGATATCGCCGCCGTTCCCTTTTCGAAGAAGAACCCGCACAGTCCCGCGCTGAGGACTGAATTTGACTGCATTTCCGATTAAGTTGCTGAACACATGGGCAAGAAGCTTTTCGCTGCCGCGGTACACAATCTCATCCAGGTCCACATCAAGATCGATTTCCTTGGCGCTCCAGCGTTCCTCAAGCAGCACGATGGAAAGACGAATCTGCTCATCCAGACGGTATTCCGATTCGGAAAGCTCCAGGGAGGAATTATCCAGTTTGGAGAGCAGAAGAATGTTGCCGACCAGATCGGAAAGTCTGGTTGTATTCAAAAGAATCTTGCGCACACATTCCGCATCGGTCTCATTTTCCGGATTCATCTGCTGCAGAAGCGTTGCATAACCCTGAATTGCATTAATCGGTGTTTTGAACTCATGCGACACATTGGAAACGAAATCATTCTGGATGATTTCGGTCGCACCGAGCTCCTTGGCCATAATGTTGAAATCGGTATAAAGGTTTTGAATTTCGCGAATGCGGCTTTCCGTGTCAAGACGCACGGAAAAGTCCCCTTTGGCAACCTTCTGCATCGCGGAACCGAGTCTCGTGATGGGGCGGAAGAATGCACGGCTCAGCAGAAAGTTGGCGGTATACCCGATGAAGAGGCTTGCGACCAGCATGAAGATAATGGTCGGCAGCGTTATGGTAAGTTCAGCCTCATCGCCGAAAAGACTGACCATCAGTGAGGTAACAATCAGCAGGGCGGATATTTCGGCCAGGACAATCAGTGTAAAATAAATACGCAGATTCAGCCGGGCTTTCTTCGGCTTGGGGTTCATGATTTCTTCACCACCTTGTAACCGACGCCGCGAATGGTTTCAATCGTGAAGTCTGGATTGTCCCGGAAACGCTCGCGAAGTCTGGCAATGTGAACCTCGACGGTATGTGTATCATCGAAGTCCTCATATTTCCATACCTCGTCCATCAGCTGCTTTCTTGTGAAAATCTGACCGGGGTAGGAAGCCATTTTGTATATTAAATTGAATTCTTTTTGCGGAAGAACAAAGGAAAGCCCGCCGATTGTGACTTTGGAAGAATCATATTCGAAAAGCGTGCTTCCGAGCATGACGCGCCGCTCGCTTTGAATCTTGGCACGCCGAAGAAGCGCGCCGACGCGGAGAACCATCTCGTTGATGTTCACCGGCTTCACCA
>CADBTG010000299.1 GCA_902797475.1 uncultured Lachnospiraceae bacterium
GATGCAATCAATTCTCCCGAGGAAGCCCACCGTTTTCTCGATTATGCAATCGAGGTTGGTGTTCCCAAGGTCGGCTTCATGGAGTGTGCGACGGTAAATGAGTACGCAATGGCCCAGACAATCCCTTACGAGTCCGTGATTCTCGAATCCGATCCGACGATTCTTTTCACGAAACAGCTGTTTGATTATGAATTCTGTCACTGCAGTGACGGCATTTATGTATCGGAAAACGGCGGACTTATTAGATTCTACGGCCGTAGTACAAAAATGGTGGATTACGGTTATTCAAGAGGACTTGTGTACGGAGCGGACAACCGGCTGCGGGATGGGTTCAACGGGGAGATTATCGTATAAAGATTTGGGGAAGGAAACACTTGTATCGGGGGCGAATGAAGGGAGGCGGTGAATGTGATGAAGAAAGTGAAACAATTTGTGAAAAGTGAGCTGACCGGCTGGAAGAAATTCGACATCTTCTGGATTCTGTTCGCTACGGCAGTGATTCTCGGGCTTTCGCTCTATTGGAAAGAGGGTGCGCTTGAGCTGATTATGGCACTGACGGGTGTCTGGTGCGTAATCCTGACCGGAAAGGGCAAACGTTCGTCCTTCCTGCTCGGAACCGTGAATTCGGTGCTGTACGCCATCGTCGCATTTTCCGCAAAGTATTACGGCGAGGTCATGCTGAATGCGCTGTATTATGTTCCGATGAACGTCGTCGGCTGGTTTGTCTGGAAGAAGCATATGAACGACGATACCGGGGAAGTCATTAAGAAACGTCTGCCGATTAAAAAGGGACTTTTGGTATTTGCCGGAACCGGGCTTGCTATAGCAGGCTACGGAATGATATTGGCCAGAATGGGCGGGCAGCTGCCTTATGTTGACAGCATGAGCACGGTCGTTTCGGTTGTGGCGCAGGTTCTGTCCATCTGGCGGTTGACGGAACAGTGGGTGCTTTGGATCATCGTCGACGTTGTAACGGTTATCATGTGGGCCGTCGATTTCGCAAGAGGCGGGGAGACCGTTGCCACGCTTGCAATGTGGAGCATTTACCTGCTGAATGCGATCATCATGTTCATCAGGTGGTACCGGGAAACAGAGAAGAACAAGGCGGCGGAAAGCACCGAAGCCGCGGAACCGGCAGAGTAAATCGGGAGGAATCGGAATGTATCAGACGGGAATGTACGGCGGATGCTGCAATCCGCTGCATATGGGGCACGTCGACTGCATCTTAAAGGCAGCGGCGATGTGTAAGGAACTGTATATTGTTCTAAGTGTCGGGACTAACCGGGAGGAGATTGATTACCGCATCCGGTACCGGTGGCTTTACCAGTTGACAAAGCATATCGGCAACGTGAAGCTTCTGACGATCACGGACGAGGCAGAGACAAAGGGAGCCTATACGAAGGAGTATTGGCAGAAGGATGCGGACATCGTCAAGGCGCAGATCGGAAAGAAGATTGACGTGGTGTTCTGCGGAAGCGATTACGGAACGGAAAGCTTTTGGAATGTCTGCTACCCGGAAAGCGAGCTTTACATTTTCCAAAGAAATGAGATCAGTTCGACCGAGCTGAGGAAGAACCCTTACGCGCATTGGGACTGGATTCCGAAGGTCGTACGCCCCTACTACACGAAGAAGGTCCTTCTGATGGGCGGGGAAAGCACCGGGAAAAGCACGCTTACCATAAGCCTCGCGCACCGCTTCAACGCCGAATACATCGATGAGGCCGGACGGGAACTTTCGGAGAAAAGCGGAACGGACACGATGATGCTTCCCGAGGATTATACCGAGATTCTTCTTCGGCACAAGTTAAATGAGACCGAGGCGGCGGAGCGCGGAAACAAACTGTTGTTCATTGATACGGACGCTTTGGTGACAAGGTTCTTCATGGATTTTCTGGACGGGGAGGATCCGAAAACGGAGGCAAACCGTGTGCTGGCCGATGCGATTGACGGGCTGAACAGCTATGATCTGATTCTTTTTTTGGAGCCGGATGTGGAATTCTTTTTGGAGGGCGGAAGAAGCGAGGAAATCCGCGATAACCGGGATTATTACAGCAACCGGATTAAGGAGCTGCTCCGCTCGCACGGGCGCGAATTTGTCTGCGTCGGCGGCGATTACAAGGAGCGCTACGAGAAGGCGGTCGCGGCGGTTCAGGAACTTCTTTCCGGAAAATGTGATGAATGACGGGAGGCAGGAAGATGAATAACAGAAATCAAAGCGAGGGGGAGTACCTTTCAAGTTACGATTTCAGTAAGTACGAAAAGCCCTCCGTAACGACAGACATTGTCGCATTCATGATCCGGTCCGAGGAAAATGAAAACTATAAGATGGACAGTAAGAACAGGCTGTCCATCCTTCTTGTGAAGCGCGCAGTGCATCCGTTTCTCGGAAACTGGGCGCTTCCCGGCGGTTTTCTGAGACCGGATGAAACAATGGAACGTTGCGCCTTCCGTGAGATTACGGAGGAGGCCGGCGTGACGCCGACAGCCCTGATGCCGATCGGTGTGTTCAGTGAGCCCAAGAGAGACCCGAGGGGCTGGATCATTTCGAATGCGTACGCTTCAATCATCAGTGAAGAATCCGTTAAACAGGTCGGCGGAGACGATGCTTCGGATGCGCAGTGGTTTGACATTGATTTTGCAAAGGAAGAGGACGGATCGAGCATTCTGACGCTTTCTTATGAGGATATAAAGCTGCAGGCTGTTTTACGGGAAGAAGGGACAAAGTTCGGCCGCACTTCGTTTCGGATCGAGCAGAGCGGAGGCATCGCATTTGACCACGCCGGGATTATTGCGACGGCTTTGACGGCGCTTCGCGAGGTTGCCCGAAACTATGAGACGCTTTTTGATTTTCTTCCGGAACGGTTCACGCTGTCAGCGCTTCAAAGAGTGCAGGAGACTATTCTGAACATCCAGATTCTGCCTGCCAATTTCCGCAGAAAAGTGAGCGAATATGTTGTCGAAACCGATGAATACACGCAGGGCGCGGGGCACCGGCCGGCAAAACTTTACCGAAAGAAATAAACTATGTCATTTTCCTGAAATCGGTGAATTTGGCATTTGCCTCGGGCGAAATATGTGCTATAATATTCAGCAAATCAAATCCGGCATGTCCGGTTTAAGGAGGATTTTGTTATGGACGTTACAGCTATGATTAAAGACGCAGTCGAGAAGATTACGAAGGACGGAGATCTTACGAAGGCTTTCCAGCAGGATCCCGCTGCTACGGTGAAGAAGGTCACCGGCGACAAGATTCCCGCCGAAGCAATTGATAAGGTTGTGGACGGGGTAAAGGCCAAGATTAAACTCGACAGCGCTGCAGGCGCTTTGGGCTCCATTAAGAAACTGTTCTAGTATTTGCCGAAATGCCGGGGCAGCGGTGCCCCGGCAATGTAGGAGTGTTTTATGAGTAATTTCAACCATGCGATAGAATTTGCCGTAAACGCACACAGCGGGTACACCAGAAAAGGCACCGGTTCGCCGTACATCGTGCATCCGATGGAAGTTGCCGCGATTGTCTCGACGATGACGCTCGATGACGACATTCTTGCGGCTGCGGTTCTTCACGACGTTGTGGAGGATGCCGGGGTTTCCATAGACACGATTTACAAGTTTTTCGGGCCGCGGGTTGCCGAACTCGTTGCGTGTGAATCTGAGGACAAGAGGCCGGATCTGCCCAAGTGTGAAACGTGGAAGATCCGGAAAGAGGAGACGATTGCGCACCTGAAGGCGACGAGAGACAGTGCGGTCAAAATGATCACGCTTGCCGACAAGCTTTCCAACCTCAGAGCGACTTATCAGAGCTATCTGCGCATCGGCGACGCCGTCTGGAATCAGTTCAACGAGAAGGATAAAAACCTCCACGGATGGTATTATTCCGAAATCCTGGAAGCGCTCGGCGACCTGTCCGATTTTCCGGTCTGGCAGGAGTATCGGTGGTATGTGAAGAAACTGTTCGGATAGCATAAAACGGTGTTTTTTTCTTTTTGGAAAATGCGAAAGTTTCTATTGACTTTAGAGGCTTTTCCATATATAATCAACAAGTGTCTGGCTCCATGGTCAAGCGGTTAAGACATCGCCCTTTCACGGCGGTAACAGGGGTTCGAATCCCCTTGGAGTCATTCGGGTAGCAGAGGTAAATACCTGCTAAACGTATTATAACCCTATTATATGGGTTACGCTGTCTGACGGGACATGCCGTAAGACAACGGGAAACGCATCGCATAATAGTCGCCTTCGGCGAAGGCGATGCGTGTTCATTAGGGTCCTCCCACACCTTCGGTGCGGGTCCCTCCTAATGATAATGCCGGCGTGGCGGAATTGGCAGACGCACAGGACTTAAA
>CADBTG010000300.1 GCA_902797475.1 uncultured Lachnospiraceae bacterium
TCCGGAGACAAGCGGAAGGCAGTCACTTCGTGCAGCCGGCATTATCGGGTTGCCTCTTGCGGTATTCCTTCTGACGGAGGGGTATTATCATACTTCGTCCCGGTGGAAGTATGCCGGGAGGCTTTTCATTTGGGCTGTTGTCGCCGAATTGCCGAACCTCGGGCTTTTATTGTACGAGAACGGTGCGAACGGAACCCTTCGCGAGAACTTTGCGGAGCTCACGGAGACGGAGCAGTTCGAGTACCTGATCAAGTGGCGCGAAGTACCGGTTTTCAACTATCTGTTCACGCTTCTTCTGGCGCTTATGTTCATCGCGATTCTGGACAGTCTGAACAGAAAACTCAGAGAAAATGTGCGTAACATTCCGGTTGCGCTTTTGCACGGAAGCTTTATGGTCGTGACGCTGATTCTCGGCATCGCATTCGGTGCGGTGATGCAGACGATGAGACTTCTGGCGGCCCCGATCATGGCCGTGATGTATGTTTATATCTTCGTGCTTCTTCGCGAAAGAAGAGAGCTCATGTGCCTTGTCGGCGTCATTTCCGGCCTGACGTTCGGAACGATTGCGGGTCCCGAGACCGGCGGTCTTCTTTACGGCAGCGGCGCGGCGCTTGCTCCGCTTCTGATTCTTGCTTACAACGGAAAGCTCGGCTATAACAAAGAAGAACGACCGTATATCAAGCATGCCTTTTACCTGACGTTTACGGCCATTCTTGCGACGCTGACCGTTGTCGGAATGATGGTTTTCGTAAAGACACACAGCTGACGGAGACGTTCGGATTACATAAAGAAAATACGATTGTTAGCACTCGTTTCATGCGAGTGCTAATTTTTTATTGACATTTGTCTCTTCGAGTACTATACTTGATATGCCCCCTGAAAGACGGGGTTAATTTTGCGCCGTTTTTTGATTGCTTTTTCAGGAAGCAGTTCAAAAGGCGCCGAAGACAGGAGTGCGATTTTTATGAAACAGGGCAGTTTATCCATCAATTCCGAAAACATATTTCCGATTATCAAAAAGTGGCTGTATTCCGACCATGACATCTTCGCAAGAGAGCTTGTTTCAAACGGCTGCGATGCCGTGACGAAGCTTAAAAAGCTTGCACTGATCGGCGAGGCGGAGCTTCCCGAGGACAACGAGTGGCGCATCACGGTTCGCACGAACCCCGAAGAGAAGACGATCACATTTATCGATAACGGCATCGGCATGACCGCCGAAGAGGTTGAGGAGTACATCAACCAGATAGCATTTTCCGGAGCGGCGGATTTCCTTGAAAAATACAAAGACAAGGCCAACGAAGACCAGATCATCGGTCATTTCGGTCTCGGCTTTTACAGCGCTTTCATGGTAGCCCATAAGGTAACCATCGATACGCTTTCCTACAGACCGGGCGCAAAGGCCGTTCACTGGGAGTCGGAGGAAGGCATGGAATTTACCATGGACGATTCCGATTATGCCGAGCGCGGCACGATGATCACGCTTTATCTGAACGAGGACAGCTATGAATTCTCGAACGAATACCGCATTAAGGGCGTGCTCGAGAAATACTGTTCATTCATGCCGGTACCGATTTACTTCGAGGATGAAGTAAAGATGCAGAAGGAAGCCGAAGAGGCTGCGAAGAAGGCTTCGGAGAAGAAGGACGGCGAGGAAACAAAGGCGGAGGAGCCGAAGAAGGCCGAGCCCGTCAATGAGACATATCCGCTGTTTTTGCATACGCCGAGCGAGTGCAAGGAAGAAGAGTATAAGGAATTCTACCGTAAGGTATTCCATGACTATAAGGAGCCTTTGTTCTGGATTCATCTGAATATGGATTATCCGTTTAACCTGAAGGGTATTTTGTATTTTCCGAAGATTAATACGGAATATGACAGCATCGAAGGAACGATTAAGCTTTACAACAACCAGGTGTTCATCGCCGACAATATCAAAGAGGTCATTCCGGAGTTCCTGATGCTTTTAAAGGGTGTCATCGACTGCCCGGACATTCCGCTGAACGTATCGAGAAGCGCGCTGCAGAACGACGGTTTTGTCAGGAAGATCAGCGATTATATCTCGAAGAAGGTTGCCGACAAGCTGTCCGGCATGTATAAGACCGAGCGTGAGACCTATGAAAAATGTTGGGACGACATCTGCCCGTTCATCAAGTTCGGCTGCCTGAAGGATACGAAGTTCCGGGATAAGATGAAGGATTTCATCATTTTCAAGAACCTTGACGGCAAGTACATCACACTTCCGGAGTATCTTGAAAAGGCAACGGCACCGAAGGTTTCCGAGGAGGAAGCCGCAAATGCGAACGAGCCTTCCGATACGCCGATTACCGATGCCGAGGAGGCGAAGGAAAAGGCGAAGAAGATTGTTTATTACGTGACCGACGAACAGCAGCAGAGCCAGTACATCAATATGTTCAGGGAGTCCGGCATGGATGCCCTGATCATGACGCACAACATCGACCAGCCGTTCATCACACAGCTTGAGCAGGACAACGATACCTGTAAGTTCATGCGGATTGATGCGGACGTTACAGAGGCGTTCAAGGAAGAAACCGATGCGGATGAGCTGAAGGGCGAAACCGACGCGCTGACCGCGTTGTTCCGAAGAGTTCTTGCCAACGACAAGCTTGACGTGAAGGTGGACAAGCTGAAGAATGCCGGTGTGGCTTCGGTCATCACGCTTTCCGAAGAAAACCGCCGTATGCAGGATATGATGAAGATGTACGGCATGGGCGGCGGCATGGACGCCTTTAAGCCCGAGGTTACGCTCGTTCTGAATGCCAACAATGATCTTGTGAAGTTCGTTTTTGAGAACCCGAACGATGCGAACACCGACATCATCTGCGAGCAGCTGTATGACCTCGCAATGATTGCCCATGCGCCTCTTGCGCCTGAGGCCATGACAAAGTTCATGGAGCGCAGCAACAGGATTATGGGACTTCTGATTGGGACGAAAGAGTAATATGATTTATTGATTTCCGGAATTCAAAACGCCGCACTCTTGTAGATTAAAGAGTGCGGCGTTTTTTGTGGCATTTTCCGTTGACATACGTAATTATTGTTCAGGACGGAGAGATGTGTATTCTGATTGAATTTGATATGCTGGCGTACCAGAAGCGGACCAATGCAAAGGCCGTGAAGAAGACGCTCAGCATTCCGCAATGGCTGAATGAAGCGGCAACCGAGATGGGGGTGAATTTCTCGCAGGTACTTCAGGAAGCACTGATGCAGAAGATCGGGTATAAGTAACTATGATCGGCATTCTCGCACACAGTACGCATTATGCGGGATCGACACGGAAACGGCATGGAAAATGAAGAAAATTTTGTGTTGACATTTCCGGTTTCTTGTTGCATAATAGACAAGCGTGATTAAGGTAATGCATCGCATTAAAGCGGCTTCGCCGAGGCGATGCATGTTTAAGCGGGTAATGCATCGCATAATAGCGGCTTCGCCGGGGCGATGCATGTTTACACTCCGTTTGCTTTGCAAACGAAGTATAATAA
>CADBTG010000301.1 GCA_902797475.1 uncultured Lachnospiraceae bacterium
CTGTCAAGCTTTTCCGAAAGACCGGCGTCGCGAAGACTCTTCTCTGCTTTAGCGCGGTCTGTTGCTTCCTTCGTGTCCATCGACACATTTTCCGCAAACGGATACGCGAAGATGTTCACGTCCTGGAATACCGGCGAGAAAATCTTATAGTACTCGCTCCGCTTGTAGGTGCGGATATCGACGCCGTTTAAGAGAATGCGGCCCTCGGTCGGCTCGTAAAGCCTTAACAAAAGCTTGATGAATGTCGATTTGCCGGCACCGTTTAATCCGACGACGGCGAGCCGCTCACCTGCCTTAAGCGTGATGTTCATGTTCTTAAGCGCATATTTCTCGGCCTTCGGATAACGGAAACTGACATTCTCAAACGTAAATTCGTAACGGTCGTATTTCGGAACCTCTTTAAGTCCCTCTTCCGCTCCGTCGTCAATCTCGAGAAAGCTTCTCCAGTCGTCTACTTCACGGCTTCTCGCAAGCATCGCGACCATGCCGTCAAAAAGCGAAATGATCTGCGAGAAGAACGTTCCGGCCGAACCGAGATACAACGTGAAGTTACCGATGGTCATGCCCTTTTTGATGACCGCATACACAAGCCAGGCGTAAAGTGCGCACTGGCTTAAAAACCAAAGCACGTTGCCGGCCTGCCCGGTGTACCACCAAAGGAGCTGGTTCTTCCGTTCGGCTTCGATTCGTGTCGCATTCAGCTCCCGCATCTTTCCGACAAGTCGGTCCTTAAGTCCGAATGCGCGGATATCCTTCGCGGTCTTGAAGTCAGTCGTCACATTTTCCATATAGTTGCGCTTGCGCCACCAGGTCGCGAGCGGGTCCCAGATGGTCTTCTTCGTATAGCGGTTTGTCCGGTTTTTGATGAAGAAGTTGGCAAATGCGAGCACAATCATCCCAAGCATGATCCAAACGTTCATCGTTCCCATGATGGCGAGACCGAACGCAACGACGAACAGCGTCGTCACCGAATACTCAATCTGGTGCATCATGCCCTCGACGCCTTCGCTGTTGTTGCCGACGGCGTTTCCGGCCTTCTGGTAGCAGTCCATGACGTCGGTGTCCTCAAGGTATTCGAACTTCATTGTCATGACCTTGTAGTTCTTCTCGACCATCATCTTAAGGCGCGCCGCGATGTAGCGCCACCAGATCTGGCTGTCGGTGTAGGATTTGAGAATCGTCGCCGCGCACTGCGTCATGAAGACAAATACCATCATTCTGATCAAATCTTCAACCGGCGCTTCCCTCGTCACCATATCGAGCACGAACTTCGCGATGAAGTTCCACAGATACCGCATGGCCACCGTGGAAACCGCAGCCAGAAGAATCAGCCACGGCAGTCTCCTCTCCATGCGCGCCATGTTGACAAATATGTACTTCACATTGGACCAAAGACCGTGTTCCTTATGGTAGCGGTTTTCGGGTTCGTTCTGCCCGGCTTGTTTCTTTTTCTTCTTTTTTGTTTCTTTTTTTTCGATGTTTTTCATTCTCCGCACCCTTTATGTTACTTTACGTTACTTTATATCACTTTGCATTGCTTTACGTTACTTTGCATTGCTTTGTAATTAAATGCTGCTTGGCATCAGTATGTTGCGGCGGTCACATTTTCCGCGGTGCCTTCTATCCCTCACACAAACTACGGCATTTTCTCAATCCATGCTTTCTGGCGGTTGTTAATCTGAATCGAGTACGAGCCCTGGGAATTGACGTACGAATCGAGAAGGGCCAGCACTCCGAGAAGCAGGCCGCTTCTTGTTTTCTCAATTCCGTAAACCAGCTCGCTCTTTCCGCTTTCTTTCATAACACGGACGCAGTAAACCGCCGGCTCATGCTTTCCGAGCTTGTTACACATTGTTTCGAGCATGGCCTCAACTTTTTCTTTCGGAACACCTGTGGCTTTGGAAATTGCCTCTGCCCCGATCATCGCCGAGGAATCCAATGTGTAAAGGTACAGAAGAGCCTTTGCGCTTCCCGGATCGGCAAGAAGCTGAAGCATCGGCTGCAGCGTGCCGATTGTATCAAACCATTTCAGGAATCCTTCCTTTTCATCGGGTTCTTTCAGCGCCACATAGAATTGCTTATTCTTGTTTAAGCGCATATAGCTGAAGCCGCCGTGAAATACGAGCGCGCTTGCAAGATCCGAATCCTTATCGACCTGCGGGCGGTCATAATAATGTATATTATCCGACCACGCCGAGATTTGAAACGCCCACATCAAACGGAAAAGTTTTTCCATATAATCCTTTTGATGTTCTTCATGGCTTCCTTCTTTCTTCCAAATGGCGGTCAGCTCCCGAACGAGCTGCTCCTCCGCTCCGGCGTTCCGCTCTTCCCTGCCGTACAGGTAATCAATGGAAACATGGAACAAATCGGCAATCTTCGGAATCAGGTCGCCTTCCGGAAAGCTTCCGTTCTCCCATTTGGAAACCGCCTGCGCACTCACGCCGAACTTCGACGCAAGCTGTTCCTGGGTAAGCCCCGCTTCTTTTCTTAATGACTGTAACGTAGTGGCAAATGACATGGTCTTTATCCTCCTCTGTGAAAATCGGACCGGTTGTAATTCGTCTCCGGGCTCGTCTGTTCGTTGATTCACCCGTATCATATCAATATTTTCAGTTGAGTACAATAGTCAATTCAATTATAAGTTAAATTCACAATGGAAATTTGCCGAATTTTCTACTTTATTTTGTATTTCAACGGCTTCAGGTGCGGATTGCCGGTTGTGTCGACCGGTTGTTGTCTGCCGCGCTCTTTGCCTCCGCGCGTACGGACTTTTCTTCCTTTTCCCTCCATTAGTCCGTAAAACCCATCCTTCTTCTCCTGTGCTCCCTGTCTATACGGACTTATCCTCTCTTTCTTCTCTATTAGTCCGTATCAATCACTTAAGATATTCTCTGTAAAACCGGGCAACTTCAATACTTTACGGACCAATGCCTTGATTTGTTATTTTGAGTCCGTAACATTTTCCGTAAAAAAATTGAATTGCGGTGATTCACCACAAAACAATACGGACTGCTCTGTCATTTTTCAGAGTCAGTCCGTATCGAAATCGTTTTTTCAATTATTTATCTATTGAATACGGACTTCAGCAATCAAAACAGCGTCCAGTCCGTACGAAAAGACA
>CADBTG010000302.1 GCA_902797475.1 uncultured Lachnospiraceae bacterium
CTTGTATTACGGGCGCGTCGATTATGCCATTACGATTCCGGAAGGCTTCGAGGCGCGGCTGAACGCAGGCGAGACCGAGAATCTGCTCGAGAGCCGCCACATCCACGAAAGCTATTCGGTGGCCAACATCCGGATGCTGCTTTCCGAGTATGTCAGCACAATCGGTGCTTACCGCGCACTGGGCCTTAACAGCGAGGAAGCCGCACGGAAGGCCTCGGAAGTGCTTTCGGCAAAGGTTGACGTGACCATTGCAAAGGAAGAAGAAACAAAGGGCATCATGAACAAAAATGCGGCCGCCTACTTCCATTACCTCCCGTACATCATTCTTTCCGTCATCATGAGCACCCTCGGACCGGCGTTCATTGTCATGAACAAAAGAGAAATCCGCTTCCGTACCGACTGCTCCGGCATCAGCCCGAGGTCGTATACCCTGCAGATTTTCGGCGCAAGCGTACTGTTTGTGGTCCTCGTCTGGGTGGTATTCATGGCCGGCGGAATCGTCTCAGGCGGTGAAATGTTTACCGGAAAGGCCTGGATCGCGGTGTTGAACAGCCTTGTATTTTCCGTATTCGCAGCCGTTTTGGCGATGTTCATTTCCGAGTTCGTCAGGAATAAGGACGTGGCAAATGTCATCACGGTCATCATTTCCTTAGCCATGTGCTTCATCTGCGGCGTGTTTGTCGGACAGTCGATGCTCGGGAAGGGCGTTCTTGCAGCGGCGCGTTTCCTGCCGGCTTACTGGTATGTGAGAGTAGACCGCATGCTTTCCGGAGAGCTTCCTTTCATCGCCCGTGACGTGACGACGGCGATCGTAATCGAGGGTGCTTTCGCATTTGTCTTCTTTTTGCTCGCACTGGTCGTCAGAAAGGCGCGTTCGCAGGGTGTTACGGCATAAACCGCAACGTTGATTTCCGTGTGATTTCAGGCATCTCCCGTTGACATTTTCCAAGGAATTGCTTACAATGTTAGTATCAACAAAAGGAGGACTGTGCCATGCTGTTCGGAATGCCGACATTGATTGAAAACAAATCCCTCGAAGAGGACGTTAAGCTTTGTGAGCGCCTCGGTCTCTCTTTCGTGGAATTGAATATGAATTTCCCGGAATACCGGATTGACCGCCTTGAAAACACGGAGCGTTTCCGCGCTGCCGCCGAGAAGGCCGGAATCTTTTATTCCATTCATCTTCAGGAGAACTTCGATGTAGCCGATTTTAACCCTTTGGTTGCCGAAGCTTATCTGGAAACCATGCGCCGTACGATTCGCGTGGCGAAGAAACTCGCGGAGCTCAATCCCGAGGACAGTCCTTTCATCATCAACATGCATCTCGTTCACGGTGTGCACATCACGCTTCCGGACAAGAAGCAGATGGTTTACGAAACGGAGAAGGAAGCTTACCTTGCCGCTTATAAGAATTTCCGTGACCTGACGGAGGAATGGATCGGCAGCGAGAAGATTCTTGTTACGATCGAGAATACCGACGGCTTCACGCCTTACGAGACCGAAGTCATCGCCCTTCTTCTGGAGAGCCCGAAGTTCGCACTGACCTGGGATATCGGTCATTCGAAGGCCATCGGCGAGATTGACATGCCGCTTCTTTTGAAGAACTGGAACCGTATCGTTCATTTCCATATTCATGACGGACAGGACAATCCTCCTGCAAGTCATCTGGGACTCGGCGACGGCGATATCGACCTGCAGACGAGACTCGAATTCGCGCAGAAGTGCAACGCGAACTGCGTACTGGAAACCAAGACATCCGATGCCCTCGAGCAGAGCAAGACCTGGCTGATCGGCCACAACTGGGCATAGCATGCGGGGTTTTTAAACGATGTTTTATCCGGGTGGGCCCGTCCTCGGGTTCCACCCTATTTTCACTTTACAGGAAATTCCTTCGGAATCTCCTGTAAAGCAAAAGCCCTCCGGGCGGGATGCACACTCGCGCGAGAGGAAGATGTTGCCTTCGGCAACCGCGCTCGGCGCGAGCGTTCCGCAAGCGGAACGCTTTGTCTATTAATCCCATAAAACGGGCAACAGACGGAAGGAAGAACATGAAAGATTTTTCGTATGACATCAGAGTAATGACACCGGAGGATTACCCGGAAGTATACCGGCTTTGGCAGAGCATCCACGGCTTCGGCATTCGTTCCATCGATGACTCCAAGGAAGGTGTGGAACGTTTCCTGCAGCGTAATCCTTCAACCAGCATGGTGGCGGTTTATGAAGGAAGGATCATCGGTGCGATCCTTTGCGGCCATGACGGGCGCAGAGGCACGTTCTATCACGTGTGCGTGCAGGAGGAGTACCGTAAGCGCGGCATCGGAAAGTCGATGGCTGTCGCCTGCATGCGGGCTCTCAAAGAAGAGAAGATCAACAAGGTCACGCTTGTCGCGTTCCGGCGGAATTCCCTCGGAAACCAGTTCTGGAAAGGGGTCGGCTGGACCTTCCGCGACGATTTGAACTACTATGATTTTACGCTGAATGAGGCAAATATCACAGAGTTCAACAAGTAGGTGTCCGGCGGGGAGACCTTCGTGCATCGTTTGGTGCGCGGAAAGGAGCATTTGATGAAGCGGACAGTTCTTTTGTTCTTAACCGTGCTGACGGTTCTTCTGGCAGTCGGATGCGGAAAGAACAAGGATGAGAAGAAGAAAAAGAACGGGAACCCCACGGAAGTGACGGAGACTCCTACGGAGGAACCGACGCTTCGGGAATATACGGAATACTACGCCGGAACGGTCAACTGCCAAAGCCGCGGTGCGGTCGGAAAGGTGTGGAGCTGTAAGGGGACTATGACATTTTCCTCGAAAGAGGGTGGAAAAGGTGATGCCGGGCGTTGGGAGATTCCCGGCGTTTTGACGTCTTATGTGCTTACTGCGTCCGACGGGAGCGAGCTTGCACGCATAAGCCCTGCGAATGAAGGAAACTCGGTTCGCTACACGCTTCTTGCGGGCGGGCAGCAGAAGGACCTCGGGACCTATTCCGCAGACGGAACATTTACGGTTTATTCCTGCACGAACCGGCTGTTCATGAGCGTTTCGGGTGAGCCGATGCTGATGATTGCCGCAGAGACCGACCGGATGGTTCTGTCATTTCGTGACGGCGACGGATATACTGCCTTTTCCTTTGCCGTAAAGCAGTTTGCGGTTACGAACGAGATGAAGGTGTATCATGCGACCACAGGCGATCTGGCTGCGGCAGGTGACATTGCGGACTGTCTCGAGGGCGAGTATCTCAAAGAGGCGCTCAGAGAGATTCTGACGGCCGGAGCGTTTACGGAGCGGCCGACCGATTATCTGCAGATTTCGGGCATGCGGATTGCCCGCGGAAACAGCCTGAAAACATATACGGCCCTGTACCGCGGTGATTCCGTGATCGTCGAGGACGGTAAAAACGGCGTGTTCCTGTTCGGCGGACTGTCCGAAGGCACGCCCGAGGTGAATTTCTATCATAAAGCGGAGCCTGAGGACATCCTGGAGAGAACCTACGCTTCGGAGGAGCTGGACGGGTACCGGACCGAAATCTTCGGCGAAGAGACCGCTGCTTTTGAGCGGGACGCCGAATACCATAAAGGACTTGTGCCGATGTGCTTTACGGTGACGGAGGAAGGCTTTACGGAAAAGGGCATCGATCCGGCCCAAAGCGGCAGCATGTACCTGCGCCTCTGGTATGCCGGCGACAGGCTGACCGGTGACATTACGGC
>CADBTG010000303.1 GCA_902797475.1 uncultured Lachnospiraceae bacterium
AATGGAACGCGTCAGAAGATGTCCGACATTGTCGTGAATCTCACGGGCGATGCGGTTTCGTTCCTTTAAGGTGGCAACGTGAATCTCGCTGTCCTGTGCCTCAAAGAGCCGCTTGTTCTGTTCGGTTAACTGCATATTCTTTTCGGTGATGCCGTCATGCAGCGTGGTCAGGTGGGAGACGGACCGCTCGAGCTGTTCGGAGCGTTTCTCCCAAATCAGCGTCGCGGCAAGACCGGTCAGTATGCAGATGATCTGCACGGCGGAAAGCTCGCCGATGTTCGCCGTAACCGAAATCGCGGGAACAATGAGCCACCACCTGCCTTCGCGAAGCGAGTCATAGAAAAAGAGCGGAAGCGCGCATGCCAGAATCGGAAGGACACCGCACGACAGTGACGCGGCAAGCAGAATCAAAAGCGCAATCCGCCGTCCGGAAAGAAGCTGCACCGCGCACGAAACCGTGACAGCCAGTAAAAGCGTCAGCACGGGCACGGTAACAGAACCTGCCATCAGAAAGCCGGGCAGGCACAGAAGGAGAATTGCACATTTGTCAAGAAGTCGGTTCATAGGCGCTCCTTTTCGGTCTCTCCTCATTATACGAAACGGCATGGGGAAACACAAGGTTTTCTTTCTTCACGGGAATGTGCTATGATAGGGAAGACTCAAAAATCCTTCGGAAAATGTGAAACGTCCAAAAAAAATTCGCTGTCCCGGAAGAAATACATAAGAGATTTCACATTTTCCTGCGTCTTTATTGGTGAAAGCAGAAAAGACGGCCCGGCGCCGGGCCCGAAGGGAGTACAGAAAGTTGGAGAACAAAGCAGAAGACATCCGAATCATGGAACTGTTTCAAAACGGTTCGGAAGATGCCATCAGTGAGGTGCACCGTGTTTACGGAGCCTACCTGAAGACAATAGCGGAGGGGGTACTGAGAAACCCGCAGGACGCGGAAGAATGCGTGAACGATACCTATTTGCGCGCGTGGGGGAGCATTCCGAAAACGGAGCCGGGCAATCTCAAGGCATACCTTTCAAAGCTCATACGGAACATTTCCATCTCGAGGCTTCGGAGTAATTTGGCGAAGAAAAGAGGGGGAGATATGACATTTACCTCTTATGAAGAGCTCTCCGAATGCATTCCCGCAAGCAGGCGTGACGAAACCCCGGACAGAGACCGTCTTCGCGCCCAGCTGGAGACTTTTCTGCGGGGGCTTTCCAAGGAGAAACGAATGGTTTTTTTGAAACGGTACTGGTTTTCGTGCCCCGTTTCGGAAATCGCGGAGCTTCTCGGAAAGGACGAACGTTACGTCAGCAATCAGCTTTACGAAATGAAGAAGAAATTGAAGAAACACCTGGAGGGACGCAGATGAACGGGAAGGATTTATTGGATGCATTGCAGGAAATAGATGCTGAATTTATCGCGGAAGCGAGAGAAACCGAGGCAGAATATGAGGCCCGGAAAGCAGGAAAGGGCAGAAACTCTGCTTTCACCCTGCTTAAGAAGGAGGAGACCGCCTCTGAAGAAGCGCAGCAGAGCAGGAAACAGACTGTCATGATGACGGTATTGAAGTTTGCCGCGTGCGCAGCGGTGCTGGCGGTTTTGGTGGGAGGCGGATTAACGATAAAGAACATGCTCACCGGGAAGAAACCGGTCGACCAGACGGCAAAAAGCGGGACGACCCCGAAGTCGGAGCCTCCGACCGAAGACCCGGATCCGAATCTCGGAGAGCAGGTTGCCTTTTATGACGAACTGATTTACAACTCGAAAACTTATATCAGACAGTATGCGGCATGTAAGCAGGTCGGAGAAAGTCTCGGCACTTATGAACTGACCGGATATTCGCTTATCGATGAGGAGAGCGATCCTTCTGATTCGGAGCCCGGCCTTACGGCAACAGCCAAAGCGGAGGTCTTTCGGATTCCTGAGGTCAGCACGGATTATGCCGTTGCCGTAAAGCATCCGGGAACGGATGAATACCTTGTATATGCACGGTCGTATACGGCTTCCGACTTTGCGGATTATGCCAAGGCAACGCAGCTTGCAACCTATATGTCTCTGGAAGACGAATTCCGGGTAATCCGAAACGGGCAGAACATTAAGGTGAAAACGAAGATTTCAACGGAGCAGGCTATGAGCACGCTGTTCCGGAATGCAGAACTCCCGATGTTTGTAAGATTTGACATGCCGTCGGAGTTCATTGCCGGGGCGAATCATGACAGACAGGCGGCCGCCGTACTGCCTTTTACCCTGGAGGATATCGATGACGGCACAGGGCAGAGGCTGCCGTTCGGATATGCAATTAACGTTGAGGAAGAAAACATTTCCGCCGGGGAACAGACGTCGGAAGGCACACCGGAAACCCGGGAGTTCTGCAAAGACAAGACACTCGGAACCATGACACTCGCCATGACGGTTGACAACAATTTGTGCGGATGGAACACGATCGTCACCCTCTACAGCGGCGGCTGGGTTGTAACGGATTCGTTCTTCATCTATGTCGGACCCGAAGCGGTTACGGATTTCGTGAACCTTATCGAAATTCCGGATAAGAGTACGGAACCGACAAAGGATTGACGGACTGCAGCGGAAAATGTGACATTTGTCACGGGCAAAATATGACACCATACACTTGGCGCGGGAGAAATCCCGCGCTATTCTTATGTCAGAAAGTGAGAGCGGCCGGGGTGCCGCGTGAACATACGAAAGTGAGGGTACATATGAAACCTACCATAGTGAAAATCGAGAACCTTGTAAAACGTTACGGAGAACTGGTCGCATTGGACCATTTTTCACTGGAAATAAAAGAAGGAGAAATCTTCGGACTGCTCGGACCGAACGGGTCCGGCAAGACGACGACAATCAACTGTCTGCTGTCGCTTCTTTCTTATGACAAAGGAGACATCGAAGTGTTCGGCAAGCCGATGAAGCCCACGAGCTACGACATCAAGCGCGAAATCGGCGTGATCATGCAGAACGTGGCCGTTTTGGACGAGCTAACCGTTCGCGAGAACATCGATTATTTCTGCGGGCTTTACATCCGCGACAAAGCGAAGCGTAAGGAATATGTGGACGAAGCCATCCGCTTTGTCGGCCTTGAGGATTTCGTGAACTTCCGCCCGCAGAAGCTTTCGGGCGGTCTGCTTCGGAGGTTGAACATCGCCTGCGGAATTGCGCATAAGCCGAAGCTGATCATTCTAGACGAGCCGACCGTTGCGGTAGACCCGCAGAGCCGTAACCGGATTCTGGAGGGCATTCAGGAGCTTAACCGGCAGGGCGCGACAGTCATTTACACCTCACATTACATGGAAGAGGTTGAGCAGATCTGTACCCGGATTGCAATCATGGACCACGGGCGCAAGATTGCGGAAGGCACCAAGGAAGAGCTGAAGGGCATGATTCGGAATACCGAGAGCGTTTCGATCGAGATTCTCGAGCTTCCCGACGAAATCCGCGAAAAGATTGCCGGGCTTCCTCACGTATACGAGACCGGCTATGACGGAGACAGGCTGACCGTGCGCTGCTCGGGCGGCCGCCACAATCTGATCCGGATTCTCGGGGTTTTACAGGAAGCAGGGCTCGGCTTTGGCAGGGTATATTCGGAGCTTCCGACTCTTAATGACGTATTTTTGGAAATCACCGGAACGGCGCTTCGTGACGCGAAGGGGGAGTAAACAATGTTTTGGCATAATCTGAAATATGAATTCAGGGTAACCATCCGCAACAAAGATTTCATCATGTGGCTGATGCTGTTCCCGATTGTCCTCGGCACGCTTTTCAAGGTTGCCTTCGGATCCATCTACGAGAAGAACGATTTGTTCTCCGCAATCCCCGTGGCAGTCGTGAAGACCGCGGAAAATCCCATCTATGACGGCGTTCTTGCAGCGCTTACGGAGGGCGACGATGCGGCGCTTTCGGTCACATTTGTCAATGATGAAGAGGCGAAGAAACTGCTCTTTGACGGCAAAGCGGACGGCATTCTGTATCTCGGCGAAAAGGCGGAATTAAGCGTCGCCGGAAGCGGCATGTCCCAGACGATTTTGAAGGAAATCACGGCCCGGATCGGCGTCTATGAGACGGTACTTGCGGATGCGACCGCAACGATGGATCCCGGAAAGATTGAGGCTTCTCTGCGGGCTCTTTCGGCGGAAATCAACGCCTGCAGGGAGGTTCCGTTCACGGAAGCGAATCCGAACGTTTATGTTCAGTTCTTTTATAACCTGATCGGTATGGTGGCAATCTGCGGATCCATGTCGGGACTGCATGTCGCAACGAACAATCAGGCCAACCAGTCGGCGCTCGGCGCACGCAAAAACATTTCGCCGACGCCGAAGTGGATCAATCTTTCGGCCGACCTGACCGGAAGCCTGGTTTCGCAGGCCGTATGCATGGTCATGAGCGTGACATTCATCCGGTTCATATTGCGAATCGATCTCGGAAGAAACCTTCCGCTTTTGTATGCGGCAGCCATTCTGAGCGGGTGCCTCGGCGTTACGCTCGGGTTCTTCATCGGATCGATCGGAAGGCTTAAGCACGAGGCGAAAAGCGCCATCTCGCTTTCGGTTTCCCTTTTCCTCTGCTTCTTAAGCGGACTGATGGTCGGAAACATGAAGGCAATTCTTGTGGAGAAAGCGCCGTGGGTGAACAAAATCAATCCCGTTGCCGTGATGTCGGACAGCTATTACTGCCTGAACATGTACAGTGACTACAGAAGATTCCTTGAGAAAATCGTTGTGATGTTAATCTATGTCGCAGTCTTCACGATGCTCGGAATCCTGTTCACGAGGAGGAAGAAATATGCAAGTATTTAAGGCATTTTTGAAGGTGTTAAAGAGCCGCATCGGCATTGCCGCGGTTTATATCGTGATCTTCCTTGCCGTGGGCTTTTTCATAAGCCGTTTGGATAACGGAACCGAAGTCTGGCAGCAGACGAAGATGAACCTGATGATTGTCGACCGGGACGGCAGCGCCGCGAGCAAAGCGCTCACGGAGTTCCTTTCGGGAAGCAACACGATTGTGGAGGGAGTTGAAAATACAGACGATCTGATGGATGCCTTGTATTACGGGCGCGTCGATTATGCCATTACGATTCCGGAAGGCTTCGAGGCGCGGCTGAACGCAGGCGAGACCGAGAATCTGCT
>CADBTG010000304.1 GCA_902797475.1 uncultured Lachnospiraceae bacterium
AGCAGGTCTCAATGCAAAGTGGATCGGCAAGGACATGACGCACAAGGAATGCCAGGATTTCTCCGTTCGCGTTCTGAACCATATGAGAGAGCGTCTCTCCGATTACCAGGAGCAGTACGGTGACCTTTATAACCTTGAGGCAACTCCCGCCGAGTCCACCAGCTACCGTCTTGCAAAGCATGACAAGGAGCGTTACCCGGGCATCATCACCGCGGGCAAGGATGGCGAGACGCCTTACTACACCAACAGCTCACATCTGCCGGTAGGCTTTACTTCCGATCCGTTTGAGGCGCTGGACATTCAGGACCGTCTGCAGACGCTTTACACAAGCGGTACCGTATTCCACTGCTTCCTCGGCGAGAAGCTTCCGGATTGGCGTGCAGCTGCTAAGCTTGTCCGTACGATTGCCGAGAATTACCAGCTTCCGTACTACACGATGTCGCCTACGTACTCCATCTGCCAGACGCACGGTTACATTACCGGCGAAGTGGACAAGTGTCCCGAGTGCGGCGCTCCGACCGAAGTTTACAGCCGTATTACCGGTTACTACCGTGCCGTACAGAACTGGAACCCCGGAAAGCAGCAGGAATTCGAGGAGCGTCTTGAGTACGTGATCGATCCGGCGAAGCTGAACCACGGCATCGAGTCCGAGAGCAGCACTCCCGTGAATGTCGAGAGAACCATGCCGGTTGTCGACGAGGCACCCCAGGATGAGCTCCTTCTGTTCACGACCAAGACCTGCCCGAACTGCAAGCTTGCGAAGGAATTCCTTTCCGGCATGAACTACCGTGTCATTGACGCCGAGGAAAATGCAAAGCTCACCATGAAATACGGTGTCATGCAGGCTCCTACGCTCGTTGTTTTGAAGGGCGACAATGTTGAGAAGTACACCAACGCTTCCAACATCCGCCGTTTCGTAAACGAGAGCCGCTAAGCAGAAAACTTAACAAAGATTCAGGGGGACCTTTCCGGTGAGAGGTCCCTTTTCTGAAAGAAGAAGTGATATTTTCCACCAAAAGGAGAAGCTATATGAGTTACGCCGATGATGTTTTTATCCGGATGTGCAAAGATGTATTGGAGAACGGAACGAGCACGGAAGGTGAGGCAGTTCGTCCGCATTGGGAGGACGGGGCTTCTGCATATACGATTAAGAAATTCGGGGTTGTGAACCGCTACGATCTGTCGAAGGAGTTCCCTGCGCAGACGCTTCGGAAGACGCCGATTAAATCCGCGACCGATGAGCTTTTGTGGATTTGGCAGAAGAAGAGCAACAATGTGCATGATTTCGGGCAGCACATCTGGGATGCATGGGCCGACGAAACCGGTTCCATCGGAAAGGCCTACGGCTATCAGATGAGCGTGAAGCACCAATACAAGGAGGGCATGTTTGACCAGGTTGACCGCGTGCTTTACGATCTGCAGCATACCCCTTACAGCCGACGCATTCTGACAAATATTTACGTGCATCAGGACCTGCACGAGATGAATCTGTATCCGTGCGCATACAGCATGACATTTAACGTGACGAAGCCGAAGGACGGCGACAAGCTCGTGCTGAACACGATCCTGAATCAGCGTTCTCAGGACATTCTTGCGGCAAATGCCTGGAATGTCGCTCAGTATGCCGTTCTGACGCACATGATTGCGCAGGTTTGCGACATGCAGGTCGGCGAGTTCGTGCATGTCATTGCCGATGCGCATATTTACGACCGGCACATCCCGTTCGTGAAGGAACTGATCGAAAGGCCGACATATCCGGCCCCGAAGTTCTGGCTGAATCCGGAGATTAAGGATTTCTATGCCTTTACGAAGGACGATGTTGCTCTTACCGATTATCAATACGGTGAGCCGATTGGCAAAATCCCGGTGGCTGTATAGTACCGGGGAGAACATTTGCCATATCCGAGTTCCAAACCAAATGGTATCGCGTTGTCGGAACATCGGCTGACATACCGATCAACTCCGAACAGGTTACCGTCCTGCTATACAACACAAAAGAAAAGAAGTTTTTTGCGGAAGAAACGCTGCCGTATCATGAACTGCCCACAACCGTCAATACCGCGCGTGACTATACGCACAGCGTCCAGGAGATAGAGACATCGGTTAAAAAAGTCCTGGGGATTGAACCGGAGCCCCTATGGAAGAGCATCGTAATCGCTCTTGTTGCAGCTGCAGCAGCGGTGGCACTCCTGACAGGAATCATCTGTGGAATAAAGAGCCTGTTCAGAATAGGCAAAAAGAGCAAAAAAGAGGAAGTTTCCGATTAAGGAAACTTCCTTTTCTTTACCGCCCGAGGGCTTTAAGCATTTCGTCGTGCAGTTCCTCACCGAGTTCAACCGAACGTTTTTCATGAACCTCATCTGCAGGGACGGTTCGCAGGATGC
>CADBTG010000305.1 GCA_902797475.1 uncultured Lachnospiraceae bacterium
CGTTGCCAATCTGTTGGCAGCCTCCCAATGGAAACCGTCCAGCTTCTTCCAGCCGCCGTCCTTATTGTCCGCGGTCTTATAAACGTACGCGATTTCGTCAAGGCTCTTCCACGAAGTCGGACTCGTATAGTTGACAAGCGCGACCTGGTAAGCGCTTTCCGCGTTCAGCGCGGCTGTCCAGTCAAGGTTGTTCTTGTCCGCCTTGAACACCCACTGCGGATGCTGCGCGTGCAGGATGCGAAGCGGCTCAATATACGTTTCCGGGAAGCCCTGATTCCGAAGGTCCGCGACAAATGCGTCGTCCCCGCTCGGAACATTGTAAATCCGGACATAACCGGCATAGAGATAACCGATCTTCTCGGCGCCGTCTACCGTAATTCCGCACTTATAATAGGTGCCTTCCTGCGCATAAACCTTTACCTTCACGCCGCACGGAAGCTGCACGGCATTGCCGTTTTTGTCCTTCACGAAAGCGGCCGTGCTTGTCGCGGCAGTCCTGGCATTTGTCGCAGGCGCATAGTCGGTATAGCCGAGCTTCGCGGGACTGAAGGTCTCGTACTTTGATACCGGCTTACCGTTATTATTGTTGTTTGTATTGTTATTCGATGCCTGAACCGTGATATACTCGGCAAAACCGTATGCCTCCTTCGTCACGCCGTTCTTCGTGTAACGAATCTTATACCACGCCTTTACATTGGGATACTGCTTCTTTCCGAGGATCTCCACCTGGGTACCGTTCACGAGGGAATCGGCAAGCGCGGAATCGGATCGCGCATCCACACGCGCATTGAGAGCCCCGTTAACCGGCGAATTAACCTTGCCCTTTTTCGTCGGCGAATAGGTTTCTTCCGTGGCAGCCCCTGCATAGGCTGTCCGTCCCGAAACAGGCAGGAATATGGGACATATCAGCACAAGCATCAACAGCCAGCTGAGATAACGATGTCCGTGTTTCATCCTGTTTCCTCCTTTCACAGATCGCAAACCGAAGAGTTCAGTCCGTCTCAACCGTTCCCTCAAAAACCGTTACGGCGGGGCCGGTCATATAAATCACATCCTCCTTTTCATCGTAGCGGATGAAAAGGTCGCCACCGAGAAGATGAACCGTCACAGACGGTCCCGTAAGCCCGCGCACATAGCAGGCGTAAGCCGAAGCACATGCGCCGGTACCGCAGGCCCAGGTCTCGCCGGAGCCCCTCTCCCAGACGCGCATCGAAATTTCCTCTTTGGATATTACTTTGACAAATTCCACGTTGACGCCTTCGGGGAAGAGCGGATTCTTCTCAATCGGCTCTCCGACCTCCTGCACCGGAAAATCCTTTGTCTCGTTAACAAGGATGACCGCGTGCGGGTTGCCCATGGAAACAGGCGTGAATATAAGCTCTCTTCCCGCCGAATTCACGGGGTAGGTGATCTCTCCTCCGTCCACCAAAACGGGAAGATCCGCAGGACGCATCGAGGGATGTCCCATGTTGACGGTAACACTCTTTGTTACGCCGTCCTCCACATGAAGCGTCAGGTACCGAAGTCCTGCCGGCGTATCAATCGTGAGCTCCGTCTTGTCCGTCAGGCGATGATCGTAAACGTATTTGCCGACACAGCGGATGCCGTTGCCGCACATCTTTCCGAGGCTGCCGTCGGCATTGTACATCTCCATAAAGAAATCACCGCGTTCGGACGGTTTGATCAGAATCATCCCGTCACCGCCGATTCCGGTTCTGCGGTCGCTCAAACGGACCGCAAGAGGGCCGGGATTTTGAACCGTCTCCTTCGTGCAGTCCACATAAATGTAGTCATTGGCACAACCGTGCATTTTCGTAAAATTCATACGGGAATCCTTCCGTGCCGCCGGGCGGCGTATCATAAACCAGTATAATATTATAAATGTTTATTCTACAATTGTCAAATGAGAGCCCGCTTCGACGGATCAGGTCACATTTTTCATAGAATCGCACATCCGCGGTGCGCCGATAATGGGTGCAGTATAGCAGAACAATGTGACCATGATGTGAAAAAAACGTAACCGTTCGGTCACAAGTCCGCTTCTTAAGGCGTCCGAACATGAAAATACCCTTCTCCGGTCGCCCGAAGAAGGGTATCTGTTTCCTTTGGTTTATGCGGAATCCTACTCGATTCCCTTAGCTGCCAAAAACTCCACAACGTCTCCGACACTCTTAATCTCGTCCAGCTCCTCGGGCTGAATCTCGATGTCATACTCGTCTTCAAGAGCGGTAACCAACTCATAGAGATCAAGCGAATCAATCCGAAGATCTTCGCGGAACGTGGTCTCCTCGGTTACACCGGCGGTATCAATGCCGAGCTGCTCTTCCATAATCTGCAAAATCTTATCAAACATCTTAAAAACTCCTTCTGCAAATTCCGTCGAAAGACGGTTGCATTCGTTAATACCAAGGGGAATGATATGCTAACTCAATCCGTTTGTCAATAGGCTTTTTTCGGATTATTCAAATGCATCCGGAACACCGTCGCCGTCCATGTCAACCGCATCGTCATTGCCGGGACAATCGTCTCCGGGATGATGTCCTCCGCCCATGATTCCGTAGAATTCCTTTCCGACAACATTCTTCTCGTTCCGAACCTGCTCGACGAGATTCGAAAGTAACCGGCGAACGTCTTTGGAATGCTTAATATTCTTCAGCTGAATGACATGCTGCGTATCCACACGGGTAAAAAGTTCCACGGTACCGGTTCCGAAAAACTTCTGCAAAAGCGTTCTGCTCAGCCGGATATCCATGATGCGGTACAAAAGCGTCTCATCATAACTCGTCTTGAAAAATCCCTGCTGCACATACAACGAAGACTTCGAAACGGAATACTTCGTGAAGGAAAACGGAAACCACATATGATGCTTTCTGTCTTTCCAAAGGATTTCTTCCTCTTCCATAAAGCTTACCTCCTCCGCTTGTCCGAAAGGACCTTCTTTCCATCATTATAAAGGCACATTTTCCAAAAAACAAGTGGAACGTAAAAGTTTTTTACGCTCCACCTTTTGCTTTCCTTATGCAATGAAAAATGTCACACGCCGGCCGTCTCCCGATACAGTTTCAGTCCTCTGACCAGCCGACTGGCGCC
>CADBTG010000306.1 GCA_902797475.1 uncultured Lachnospiraceae bacterium
CTTCTCTCCCTTAAGCATGCGGGCGAAAATGCCGGCATTCTCCTTCGTAAGCTCCGCACGAAGCGCGGAAAGAAGCTTTTCGGAACGGTCATTTCCTTCCTTGTCGCTGTTATATTCTGTATTGTACTTCCAGGCATAGCTGACCGTCACCCGGTCGGAATCATATGCCGTAAAACCTTCGGGGCTCATCAATGCAACGCCGAAATGGAACGAATCCATCATCAGGTCCGCATTGTCGGCGAACAGGCTGCTGTAATTCGGAAGCGAAATCAGTCCGCATACACGGAGCGTCCCTTTTTCGAGCTTTACCGTATCGCCGACGGCTATTTTATTGTTGCTTGCATAAAGCCGGTCAATCGCGATATCATCATTCGCTTCGGGAAGCTTTCCTTCCATCAGGCAGGGGATGTTAATCCTGTCCTGCAGCTGAAACGTACGTAACGTGCCGTCGTTAAGAGCCTCCTCAAAATAATCGGCCTCGTACCAGGTAAGCCCGGCACTTTCCGCGACAGCGTCAAGAGTCTCTGACGAAGGACTTGTCTTAAAGGAAATGTGACCGTCTTCTACGTTATATTTCGTGAAGCCTTCCCGGTAGGCCTTGCTCACGCTGTTGTCCGCCACCAGAAAGCCGGACACGACGCTGATGACCATTACGAGAAATGCGAAGATTACGGCGTATTTACCGAAATCGGATTTCAGTTCCCGCGGAAGACGGCGGTTCATGGGATTTCTCATCGTGACCGCCTCCTACCACTCGATTTCTTCGACCGGAAGCTTCTGCTCATTGAGCTTATCGCTTCTGATGCGTCCGTCACGAAGCTTCACGACACGGTCGGCCATGTTCTTCAATGCATCGTTATGCGTAACCATGATGACCGTGTTTCCGTATTGCTTATTGACGCGCTCAAGAAGCGCCAGAATTTCCTTAGAGGTATTGTAATCAAGTGCACCCGTAGGCTCGTCGCACAGGAGAATGTCCGGATTCTTGATGACCGCGCGGCCGATTGCCGTACGCTGCTGTTGGCCACCCGAAAGCTGGGTCGGAAGTTTGTGCCGGTGCTCATAAAGCCCGAGCGTCTTTAACAGTTCATCCGTATCGAGAGGATTCTTACTGAGAAATGCGCCGACCTCCACATTTTCCCGAACGGTCAGGTTCGGAATCAGGTTGTACAGCTGGAACACGTATCCGAGATGGTCTCTTCGATACTGTGTCAGTCTCTTCTCGTTCATATCGGCGGTCTTCTCGCCGTCAATCATCACATAACCCTCGTCGGCGCTGTCTATTCCGCCGATGATGTTAAGAAGCGTCGATTTGCCGCTTCCCGAGGGACCGAGAAGCACGCAGAACTCTCCTTTTTCAATGTTCAGGTCGATGCCCGAGAGCACCGTTGTTTTTGCTTCCCCTTCTCCGTAACTTTTCTTCACGCCTTTGATTTCCACAAAACTCATAAGCTTGCTCCTTTGATAAGATTTCGGCTCCTTTTGCCTGGCAGCCGACTGCCCTGCGCGCCGGGGCATGTGCCGACAAGAAAAAAGAGCAGGTACCGCATCGTACCTGCCCGAATAAACAAGCTTTTGAGACAAGTACAGCGGATGCCATACTTAAGTCTCATCATTTAAGACAGACCAGCCTTCCTTTCGTCCGGCATGATGTTGATCTGCCACGCGTTGCCGCGTCGATTACTCCCCTAAGGTTGTCTGAATTGTAACACCCGAAAATCGGTCTGTCAACCCCGAAAATGTCATTTCGGTTGACATTTTTCACACATGCATTCCGGTCGTGTTGGCGATTGCAATCAGATTTCCGAGATCATCGGTCACGGTTACCTGAAAGAAACAGGTGCGCCGTCCGTCTTTAATCATTTCAGCTGTTGCCGTCAGAATGGTTCCTTTTACAAGTGAAAGATAACTGATCTGGCTGACTGCCGTCACGGCGTGATGCTCCGGACTGTTGGTGGCTACGGCAAATGCAAAGTCACACAGCGTATAAACCGCTCCGCCCATTACGCCTCCGACCGCGTTCTTATGAATCGCGGTAATCGGCATGCGGCACTTTGAATAGTTCTCTCCGACCTCCTCGATCGTAATGCCGGAGGCTTCGGTCGCATACTTATCATTTGCAAA
>CADBTG010000307.1 GCA_902797475.1 uncultured Lachnospiraceae bacterium
GACCTGCATGACGATTCGCTTGATTTGAAACGCGTCCTGCAGGAGCTGTGCGATTCCGTCAGTAAGGATGCTCCGTCCGATTCGGGCGCACCGCAGTTTGAGGTCGGGCTTCAATACGATGCCTCGTCTGCCATTCCGGGAGCCGTCAAGCTTTGTGTTGCCGGCATTGTGAAGGAAGGCATTTCGAATGCCGTGCGGCACAGTAACGGAGACCGGATTGACGTAATCTTCCGTGAACACCCGGGCTTCTTCCAACTACTGTTAACGGATAACGGAAACAATGCCGTGATGAAGGAGAACCCCGGAGGAATCGGGCTTAAGAACATGGAAGACCGCGCCGCAAGCGTCGGCGGAAGGATCACATTTACCCCGTCCCCTCAGGGCTTCCGCATCTTTCTGACGGTGCCGAAACAGGAATGATATTATTTTGGGAGAATAACCATGAAGATAATCGTAATCGATGACGACCGCCTTGTGGCGCTGTCGCTGAAAACCATCCTTGAGAGCACGGGAAACATTGAAGTCATCGCGACCGGACACAGCGGTGAGGATGCGATCCGCTTAATTGAGGAGCAGAATCCGGATGTCATGCTGATGGACATCCGCATGGAAGGAATGAGCGGCCTGCAGGCCGGCGAAGAAATACTGAAGAAGCATCCCGAAACGAGAATTCTGTATCTGACGACGTTCTCCGATGACGAATATATCATCAAAGCGCTGAACATCGGTGCGAAGGGATACATTTTGAAGCAGGATTTTGCGGCGATTGCACCTGCTCTTGAAGCCGTGATGCGCGGTCAGACCGTATTCGGTGACAAAATCATCGGCAAGCTTCCCGAACTGATGAAGGCCTCCGAACCGTTCGATTACGATAAGCACGGCATCACCGACAAGGAGCGCGAAATCCTTGAGCTGATTGCCCTCGGGCGGTCCAACAAAGAGATTGCTTCGGAGCTTTTCTTAAGCGAAGGCACGGTCCGCAACTACTTAAGCTCGCTGCTTGACAAGCTGCAGCTTCGCGACCGTACGCAGCTTGCCGTATATTACTATACCGAGATTAAAAGATAGAAGGTTTGCTGCGGCAAATGCCACTCCTGACCTTTCAAAAGTGCAAACGGAATTATAAAGAGGCACCTATTCGGTGCCTCTTAAATCATCCCCCAACATTTTCGTATATAAGAATTCTATCCGGTCTCCGGGCGAAACCTCTGCGGCGCCGCATCCGATTGACATCTCTTCTCCGTTAATCAGGTAAATCCACCCGGAGAGATTGCCGTAATCGAATTCATAAAGCCCCGCAATGCCTTTGACATAAGCCGAACTGCCGCTTCCCGTGAAATCCATCGGGATGCGGTTTTCTTTTGTGATCTGCTCGAGTACGGCAAATGCCGACTCGCCCTTCTCAATCTGCACCTCGGTAACAGGAAGAATGACCGGGTCCCCGGGTGCTCCTGCTTCCCCGGCAATCGTATCACAGCGGATGGTTATGCTGACCGTCCCGATCGGATCGGTCTTTTCGGTTCCGCTGTAATGCTGTTTGACGGATTCAAACCGCGTGAACCAGGTAACAGCAAGTAACACTGCTGCGATTCCGACGGAAAGCAGCACATTTTTCTTTGTGAACCTTCTTAGACCTTTCAAAACCGCCAAGACGATTAAAAGAAGCACAATCACCGCGCCGGTTGCATAAAAGCGGTACGGCGGGATGCCGCTTCCCGCTTCTTTTTTTGCTGCGTTCTTCCCGGTCTCAGTCGGTGTCGGCTCTTTTGGTGTCGGCGTCGGTTCTTCGGTTTCAACCTGCATCAGCTCTGACCGCGTAAGCAGATAAAGCGGGGACTTGCCCGTAAGCATGCGCTCGTAAGCCGCCAGGGCGCAAAGCGTTTCGGCTGCCGTGATGTCGCCGGGAGCGTCTCCCTCCTTGTGGATGAAGGCTCCTTCTTTTGTTCGGAAACGCCGAAGCGTCGTAAGCGGATTCTCTCCGTTTTTCTGAAAACGGGAATCGGTCGCGGGATCTATGCCGAGTCCGCAAAGTGCGATAATGACCTGGCAGACGCTTTCGCAGTTATCCGCGCCGAAGCTTGCAAAACCGCCGTTATCAAGCTGCACGCGGGCGAGATACGCCGTTGCGCGCTCAACCGTTTCCGTGACGGTTTTCTTCTCTTCTTCGGAAAATGAAAGCCGGCTTTGTCCGGTCACAACCGGCGTAAGTGCCTGAAGAGTCATCGCCGTGACATCGACATCGCCGAAATCGCCCCGAAGACTGAATCCGCCGTCCTCGCACTGCAATCCGCAAAGCAATTCCGGATCAAAATACCTGACTCCGGTATTGTTGGCAAAGTGCAGTCCGTAAACAAGACTCATAATGTCCCCCGGGACAATATGCGCCTTGATTTCTTCTTCCGAAACGTCCGCCCCGAGCGCCCAGGCCGTCATCATGCGGTTAAGCCACGTCGAGTTGGCCGTCTTTTTTTCAGCCGTCGGAATACGGCTTTTGTATGCCGAAGCAAAACTTGTGAAGTCGTATTTTCCACTTTGATAAAGCGGCAGAAAATACCATTCAACGGGATGTCGGAACAGTTCCTCTTCAGGGCCGTCAAGCCATGCCTGAACGGACTCCGCGGAGGAGGCCCCCGTCAGATACGAAAGGATGCCTTCTTCGTACCGATCAGCCTCCTCAGCCGAGCCTGTAAACCCCGCATGTATCGCCGTTATGGCGCAAAGCGCCGCCAGCAATACGCATAAAAACCGTTGTCCCAGTTTCCCGAAAGACATTATCAATCCTTCTTCTTAGTCAGGATAAATACAACCGCGCCGCAAACTACAACGCCGCAAA
>CADBTG010000308.1 GCA_902797475.1 uncultured Lachnospiraceae bacterium
AAAAGGGCCAGCGCAAAAACTCCCGCATAAATAATCATGCCGTAAAAGAACCGGCTGTGTTTCTTCCGTTTCATCCGCCTCACCTCACCAAAATCGTGGTAGGAAGGAAGCGGTCACTGATCAGGTTCGACCGGCTGGAAACATCCTTGCCTTTATACATCATAAGAGCGGAGCTTCCTCCGTCCAGATTGGCTGCATTCACGGCACCGAAATCGAGGAAAATCTCAATCAGATCCGCGTAGGTCGCACCGAGCGAATTGGCCTGGCGGCCGTCGATGCAAAGAAGAAGCACGGCACCGTCCTCACGCTGTCCGATCGCAGTTCTCGGGTTCAGTCCGCCGCTTGTTCCGGAAATGTTGGCCGGCTTTCCGTTTACAATCAAAGCCGGACCGAACGTAACCGCATCACGGATTCCGATTTCATCGGCTCTCTTCGTGGACATATTGCCGACAACGAGCACATTGTTTTTGTCAAATCCGATGAGAAGGTCCGCTCCTCCGTCTTTAACGCGCTTTCCTTCGGAGTAGCAGAAACCGAGCGGAATGGTACCGGTCCCGAGTCCGCCGGGGTCGTCGAAGCCGCCTGCATTCGTGCCGGCAACCGCTCCGTACCGTTCGATGATCTGCGAAACCTTTTCTCCCTTGCCGTTCGGATTTCCGACGTTCTTGCAAACGCCGACAAATACGCGTGACGGGTCGGCCACAATCATCATGTGCCCGAAGTAAGTGGATCCGGAAACCTCACAGATGATGATGCCGTCTTCGTCGGAAACAAGACGGTCATAGACATGGCCGTCACTTGCGCGGGTCACAAGCTTCTCCTCGCCGTCCTCCAGATACTGAATGATCTTCTCGGGCTCCTTAGGGCCTTCCGGCTGATCGGGAGCCTTCGTCGGAATGTGAATCAGACTGGTGTCGGTTGTATCCTGGATTTCCTCGATCGTATTTTCCTTAAGAATCTGCTCCAGCTCGGGCTTCGTGGTGAACCAGTCTGCCAGAAATCCGATGGCGCTCGTCTCGCGCACGGACTTGACGAAAACCTTGTGCGCGCGCTTGCTCGGTCCGTAATTGATAATGCACAGAACCGTAAAAAGGGCAATAAGCAGGAAAAGCACCGTAATTCCCGTTACGATGCCAATCCGCGCCAAAAGGCGTTTGTAATTGATTTTTTTAAAGAACTCTTTCATATTCCCCCCGGGGTCAGACTTACTAGTTGATCTGGTTGACCAAATCCTGAACGTGGTAATAATACGTACCGCTCGGGAAGCGCTCCAGATACTCAGTATAATATTGCTTTGCGCGAACATCATCGCCGGTCAGCGAATACGTTCTTGCTAAGAAGTACAGATTCTTTTCGTTATCGGGTGACTTTTCATAGGCCGCAACGAAATACTCGAGAGCATCCGCATAGCGTCCCTTTGTGAACATGTTCGAGCCTTCCTCAAAAAGCTCGGCACTGGTCATCGTCACATTGTAAACGTCCGGATAATCCGCCGTAACACGCTCCACGATGGACTTTGCGTAAGGGCTGGACATCTCCTGTTGGGAAATGGCACGCAGTCTCATCTGCAGAATGAAAAGGTTCATTCTGGAGGAATCGCCGGACTTCTTCAGTTTCAGATAATAGTCAACCATACGGAAGACATTGATGCCGCCTGCTTTATCGGCTGCGTTCTCAAGCTCATCCTTCTTCGCTTCGAGTTCAAGCTCCTGCATCTCCAGTCTTGACTGCAGCGATTCGTTCGTCTTCTCGAGGGCGTCGAGTTCCTGCAGGTAGCCGGACTGCTGTTCGCCGAACTGACGCTGCTTTTCTTTGAACTCCTCCCGCATTCCGGTCTTAACGCTCGGAATGACTAAGAAAAATACGAAAAGGATGCCGGCAAACAAACCGATGCACAAACAGATGAAGGACCGGTAATCCGGCTTGTCCTCGGCGTACTTAAACGACGGAATGATGCCGCCCTTCACTTCGCCTTTCATTTCCTCGGCATCGGGGCTGACCTCCTGCTCGGCCACCGTAATCTGCAGCTGTCTGCCCATCCGCTTAATCTTACGGATCTCCTTCAGATAGCCGATGGACGTCGTATTGGCAATGTCAATCGAGAGGGTACGCTTCAGGCACCGTCTCGCACGGTCGTTGTCGCCGTTCTTCATATAAAGCAGGGCAAGCAGCTGCCATGCTTTAACATATTTCGGATTCAGCTGAAC
>CADBTG010000309.1 GCA_902797475.1 uncultured Lachnospiraceae bacterium
AGGAAAGACCCTTACCGGTCAGAACGCCCTCGTACAGGCCGCGGATTCTCTTGTACTGTCCGAACATGAAACCGATCTCACGAGCGCCGGTTCCGATGTCACCTGCGGGAACGTCGGTGTCAGCGCCGATATATTTGCAAAGCTCGGTCATAAAGCTCTGGCAGAAAGCCATGATCTCACGATAGCTCTTGCCCTTCGGGTCGAAATCGGAACCACCCTTACCACCGCCGATCGGAAGGCTGGTAAGAGAGTTCTTGAAGATCTGCTCGAAACCGAGGAACTTGATGATACCGATATTTACGGAAGGATGAAGACGGATACCGCCCTTGAACGGTCCGATAGCGGAGTTGAACTGTACACGGTAACCGGTGTTAACACGAACCTGGCCCTTGTCATCAACCCACGGAACACGGAACTTGAACTGACGCTCAGGCTCGGTAATGCGCTCCAGAATTGCCTCTCTCTTATACTTCTCTTCATTGGCCTCGATTACGGGCTTCAGGGATTCGAAAACCTCGGTAACGGCCTGAATGAACTCGGGCTCGCTTGCATTTTTCTTCTTTACGAGCTCCAAAACTTCTTCAACATAAGACATAGTTTTTGTCCTCCTATTAGAAAATATCAATCAGGATTGTGTGCAGGAACACTTCCCCAAAACAATCTGTCTGTGCGGAAAATGAACCACACGGACAGATTATATAACAGTCTTTTTTCAAATGCAACTATTTTTTGTATACAATAATACAAAATTGTACTGTTTTTTTCTGCGTTTGCAGGCGATGCGGCCGATATGCCGAATCAATCATTTTCTCCCCATGGAAAATGCTACCCCGTCGCCGCTTCTTCAGCCATAAAAGCGCCGCTCTCCACGCCGGACATCCTGCTGAAAAATGCCACCCCTCCGTCACTTTTCCGTTTCCCCTTGACTCGCCGCCTTTACATCAAGTACAATAAACCAAATATCACGCGCCGAACGGTGCGGTGACAGAAACCATGAAACGGATTGAGGAGGGTATCGGAATGGGCAGTTTGTTTGTATTCGGGGCAACGGAACAGCCTCCTATCGGAGGCATTATCGGCATCGTTGTATTTTTCGGGGCCATTATTGCGCTTTCTCTTTGGGCGACGAAAAGCGGCAGCAAAAAGAGCGCGAACAAGATTAAGGAGAAGTACGCCGGGCAGATTATTGACGAGGGTGTTTTCTCGAAGTCGATGCATTACTTTTTCACGAAGGATGAGTTCCTCGCGCAGAAGTACAATGACGTTTTCGCGATTTACCGTCTGAGCGACATCAGTGCGATCAGCGTCCGCTGGGATTCGGTTCAGCGCTCGAATGTGCTGTTCATGACCGACGCGGAAGGCAACAAGGTTAAGCCGTCCGAAGTGATCGGAGGAACGAAGTCTGCGCAGAAAATGTTCGGCAAGAATCTTCTTTCCATGGGCAAGGACGACATGGAGAAGCTCTGCGGGGCGCTCCTTCGACACGCGCCGCATATCCGATTCGAGCAGGCGAAATAGCGCGCGCGGTCGCATTTGTCAACCTTATAAAGCAAAATGAAGCGGAGCCGGTATTCAGCCGACTCCGCTTTTCATTTCCAAAAGCAGGAAGATTATGAGAAACTGTTTACAGTCATACCATCAAACGGAAAATGTTACGCACATCGTCCTCGGAAAGCTTCGTGAAACCGTATACGTTTCCGTCGCCGCCGTCACCGTAGCAGGCCGTGTGGGCAAGGTAGTCGATATCGATCTCATTTGCCCCGAGCTCTTCAAAGTTCTTCGGCATGCCGATGGAGCAAAGGAAATCCTGCAGTGCCTGAATGCCGGCAAGCGCAGTCTCCTCAACGTTTCCGGTGTCCTTAACATTCCATACACGCGTCGCAATCTGCGCGAAGCGGGCGGGATCATGCTTCATCGTGTAACGGAATACGGCAGGCATCGTCACGGCAAGGCCAGCGCCGTGTGCACAGTCATATAATGCGGAAAGCTCATGCTCGATCTGATGGCTTGTCCAGTCCTGGGAACGGCCTACGCCGCAGGAATTGTTGTGTGCCATCATGCCGGCCCACATGATATTTGCCCTCGCGTCATAATCGTACGGATCCGCGATGACCTTCGGAGTCTCCTCAACCATAGCCATGATCAGCGCCTCGATCATGCGGTCGGTTGTCTGAACATTCTTCGTATTGGTCAGATACCGCTCGTAGAGGTGCGCGATGATGTCGGTTGCGCCGGCAGCGGTCTGGTAAGGCGGAAGCGTGCAGGTGAGCTCCGGATTCATAATGGAGAATTTCGGGCGGTATGCGGGGCCGCTTGCGCCGCGCTTGATCATACCCTCTTCCTTCGTGATAACGGAGTCAGGAGAGCCCTCGGAGCCGGCTGCCGCAATGGTCAGAACCGTTCCGACAGGGAGTGCCTTCGTTACCGTCTTCCCTTCATAGAAATCCCAGAAATCGCCGTCGTAAAGCGTTCCTGCCGCGATTGCCTTCGAGGAGTCAATCGTGCTGCCGCCGCCG
>CADBTG010000310.1 GCA_902797475.1 uncultured Lachnospiraceae bacterium
GCGGTCGTATTTGCCGGAGTCGCACGTCTTGGTGACGAGCGCGGGTTCGAGGAACAGGAGGCGAAGGATTTCATCGCCGGGCTTCGCCGGGCGGGATTCCGCTTTCTGGTCATGGATTTCGGAAAGAAAGGAACCGATGCGCTTTTAGGGCTTTGCGAGCGGATTTATTTCACCGAGGGCAGCAACGCCGAGAAACGGAACATCCTCTTAAATCAAACCGCGGAGGGTGATTTCAGGGAGCGCGTAATGCCGCTTTGCGGTCTTGGTGAGGGAGGTCGGAATGGAATCCGGGCGTGAAGAGTACCGAAATCTCTTTCGCGCCATGGTACTTAGCCGAATTGACGGGTCCGTCGAGATGGACGACGAGGCGCTCCGGCTGCTGATTGAACAGACCGTTCGGGATTACTGCGCGGAGGAGCACCGACTGACGGTCGGCGAGCTAAGGCAGGCCAAAAAGGATGTTTTTGACTCGCTCCGGCGGCTCGATGTCATTCAGGACCTGATGGAGGACCCGGATGTGACCGAAATCATGGTGAACGGGCCGGACAGAATCTTCTACGAGCGGGACGGCGGGCTTTATGAGAGCGGAAGGCGTTTTTTCGACAGGAAGCGGCTCGAAGATGTCATTCAGAAAATCGCTTCCGGCGTGAACCGCGTCATTAACGAGGCCAATCCCATTGTGGATGCCAGACTGCAGGACGGATCGAGGGTGAACGCCGTTCTGCCGCCGGTAAGCCTTAGTGAAGCGGTGCTGACAATCCGGAAATTCCCGAGGGACCGAATCACCATGGAACGGCTTTTGGAACTCGGCTCGATTACAGAGGAAGCCGCGGAATATCTGAAGGTTCTCGTGAGGGCCGGCTATAACATTTTCGTAAGCGGGGGCACCGGCGTCGGGAAGACCACATTTCTCAATGTCCTGTCGGATTACATTCCGCCGACGGAGCGCGTGATTACGATTGAGGACTCGGCAGAGCTTCAGATCTCCAATATTCCGAACCTCGTCCGCCTTGAGATGAGAAATGCGAACGTGGAGGGCAACCATGCGGTGACCATTCGGGATCTGATTAAGACTTCCCTGCGAATGCGCCCCTCGCGAATCATCGTGGGAGAGGTTCGTGATGCGGCGTCCATCGATATGTTGCAGTCGTTGAATACGGGACATAACGGAATGAGCACCGGACACGCGAATTCCCCGGCGGACATGCTTTCCCGACTGGAAACGATGGCTTTGCTCGGGGAGGAAATACCGCTTTTGGCAATCCGAAAGCAGATTGCTTCGGCCATTGACATCATCATCCAGCTCGGACGGCTTCGCGACAGGACACGTCGCGTTACCGAGATTGTGGAGGTGGAGGCCTGCGTGGACGGAGAGATTGTGTTGAACCCGCTGTTCCGATTTGAAGAAGAGGGAGAGGACGGAAACGGCCGCATTATCGGGACGCTCCGCCATCTCGGAAATCGATTGAAGCGGCGCGGCAAGCTTGCGGCCGCCGGGGAGGAGCAGTGTTTGTCGTATATGTAAAAGTGTTTTTCAGAAATCTTCTTTTCGTCGTTCTTTCCGGCTTTCTGTTCTTTCGAACGCCCTGGTGTGCTCTATGGCTCGGACCTTATCTTCTGTACCGCCTGCACCGGGACCGGAAAGAAGCCGAAGAGAAGAGACGGAGGCTTTTGGCCTCCCAGTTCCGTGACGGCATGCAGTGCATGCTTTCGTCACTGGAGGCAGGATACAGCGTGCCGAACAGCGTGGATGCGGCAATTAAGGACCTGCGCGTGATGTTCGACGAACGGGCACCGATTGTTGTCGCCTTTCGGCGGATGAGTCACAGGCTCCGAAACGGAGAAGACTCGGAAACGGTCATCCGGGATTTCGGGGAACGAAGCGGCGTGGAGGATATCCGGAATTTCTCCGTCGTATTTTCCATTGCAAATCGCTCGGGAGGGGACATTGTGCATGTAATCCGCTCCGTGAATGACATGTTGTATCAGAAACAGGAGGTAATTCGGGAGATACGGACAGTCCTTTTGGCCAAGCAGCTTGAGGTTACCATCATGCGATGGATGCCGTTTCTGATTCTGGCCTATTTCGGACTGTTCGCCCCGAGCTTTCTGGAGCCTTTATATGCGGGAATAACCGGCCGGTTTATTATGCTGGTTATCTATGTTTTGTATCTGCTTCTGTGCAGTTATGCCGAAAAGATAGCGGATATCACCATGTAACAGGAAAGGAGGGATCTGGGAGTTCATGATCGTTGTTCTGATTTCGGTCGTATTTTGTGCCGCAGCCGTTGGGTTGACAGTCGCGGGATTCGTGAAAACTTCGGGGGACAACCCGGACGGAAGGATTCTACGCGAGGCGGGAAAAGGATACCTTCGGGGCGGATACATGCTCTTTGTGATTCGACGCAGGATTCTTAAGAAGCTCCAGCTGGAGCAGAGAGAAGAACAGTTCTGCCGGGCTGTCAGGGTGAACGGGAATCCGAGACTCTGGCGGCTCCGTCGGGAATGTACGAACGGCCTGATCCTGTTCGGAACGCTGATTGCGCTCAGCGGACTGACTGCCGGACTGGCAGTTTCGGGAGCATACGCCGATTCGAAAATCGAGACCATCGAGCGGCCGAAAACCGGCACGGAAGTCTATCACCTTCGGGCAAGACTCGGAGACGAGAATATCGAGATGGACCTTCCGATAAAGGAGAGAACGCTGACAACGGAGGAAGTGCGGGAACTCTGGCAGATGGCAAAGGAGACGCTTCCGAAGCAGATGCTCGGGGACAATCCCGATGCGGATGACGTGACGGAACGCCTGGCATTTGTCAAAAAGCTTCCGGGAACCAATATTGACCTTGTGTGGATGTCTTCCGACTATAAACTGATTGATTACGAGGGCAAAGTGCATCCCGAGGAGGCGGAACCGGAGGGTAGCATCGTTACGGTTACGGTGCGGCTGAAGTACGGAGATATCACGGAGTTTCTGGATATTCCGGTCCGTGTCGTCAGAAGTCTTTCCGGAGCCGATGAAAAGGAACAGCTGGTCGAAGAACTTAAGAAGCTGGACAGTGACC
>CADBTG010000311.1 GCA_902797475.1 uncultured Lachnospiraceae bacterium
CATCGGGCTCATTGTTGATGACATAGGGCTTTGCGCCGAGCGCATCGAAGACGGAGCGCGCAATCATCCAGGAGCTTCCGTTTGCACAGTCAAGCGCAACCTTACGGTTCTCGAAGGACTTCGTGGCAACATTGGTCAGATAACCGATGTAACGGTTACGTCCGGTATAATAGTCAACCGTGCAGCCGATGTCCGCGCCTGTTGCGAAAGCCGGGTCGGGAGTCTTTCCGTCGAGGTATTCCTCAACGAGATCCTGCACCTCGTCCTCCATCTTCTCTCCGTCACCATTCATCAGCTTGATGCCGTTATCGACGAAGGGATTGTGGCTTGCGCTGATCATGATGCCGCAGTCAAACTTATCCGTTCTTGTGATGTACGATACGCACGGGGTCGTCGTGACATGCAAAAGATACGCATCCGAGCCCGAAGCCGTAATGCCGGCAGCAAGCGCGTTCTCATACATGTAGGACGAACGTCTCGTATCCTTTCCGATTACGATCTTCGCGCGCTGCCCTTTTTCTTTGCTGTAATAAGCGCCGAGGAAACGTCCGATTTTAAATGCGTGCTCTGCGGTCAGAACTACGCCGGAACGGCCGCGAAAACCGTCTGTTCCGAAATATTTACCCATAAAGGTTCCTTTCCGGGCATAAGCCCAAAGAGTTTTACTCATAAGAAAGCGCGCCCCTTAAGGCGCACTTTCATCAGCCGTTATAACACTCTTCGTCAACAACAAGAGTTACGTCGTCATGCAGATTCAGGAAAGATGCGGGGCACATCGTGGTGACCGTACCCTTTAACATCTTCATGACAGCATTGTGCTTGCCTTTGCCGTTAGCAAGAATGATAATCTTCTTTGCGGAAAGAATGGTTCCCATTCCCATCGTCAGGGCATGCGTCGGAACCTCGTCCGCGCTTGCGAAGAAGCGGGCATTGGCGTCAATCGTATCGGGGGTAAGACCGGTAACATGCGTTACGGGAACAAGCTCCACATCGGGCTCGTTAAATGCGATATGGCCGTTTCTTCCGATGCCGAGAACCTGAATGTCGGCACCGCCGAGAGAACGCACAAATGCCTCGTAACGGGCAGCCTCGGCCTCGCCGTCATTGGCCGCGCCGTTCGGCACGTTCGTTCTGCTCTTATCGATGTTTACACGGTCGAAAAGATTCTTATTCATGAAATAGCGGTAGCTCTGGTCATTGTCAGGGCTGATCGGAAAATACTCATCCAGATTCACGGTCGTGATGTCGGAAAAATCAATCTCACCCTTGCGGTTCATCTCAACAAGCTTTGCATACATGCCCTCAGGCGTGGAACCCGTTGCAAGTCCCAGCACGGCATTCGGCTTATCCTTCATAACCTGCGCCACGATTTCAGCTGACTTTTCGGAAACTTCCTGATAATCTTTGCAAACGATTACTTTCATTCTTTTATCCTTCCGAATAATAGATTTTTATATCTCAAATCAGAACCGTCACACAGTCCCGATGCAAGATCTCTCACGAGAAAAATACTACCGCAAATATGACATATTTTCAAGAAAAAAATCACGAGTTCACGGGAAAATCACCATTTCCGTCAGACGCTCTATTCTTCTTTTTTATCATAAAGAAAGTGAGCAAACAAATCAGAACTGCCGAAAGAACGATTATGGAAAGTACGATGACGGCCGTTCTGTTTGTTTTGCCGCTCTTTCCGTCCTTCAAATCGTCTCCGTTCTCATTACCGGAGGCTGCCTCCGTCGGTTTCGGAGACGGCGTTTCCAAAGCAGTCGGTGTAGGTGTAGGAGTCGGTGTCGGTTCGGTTGCAATCGGAACATCGGGCGTATCCTTTACGGAACCGTTCAGGGTTTCATCCGCTTTAACCTCTTCGGCTTTATGACTCTCGCCTTTTAACAAAGCCTCAAGCAGTTCCGATGCGCTGCCTGACGTGCCGCGGAATAAAGTAGCTTTATCTGCATCAATCATAAGGATTGCGTACTCATTTTTCTTTAATAATACGTTCTCGTAGTCAGCTCGTCCGGCATCCTTTGAAGCAAGGCTGTCAAACAGACCGGCGCGGAACGTGACCCTCATCCGCTTATTCGCCGTCACAACGACAAAGTACCGGCCGCCGTCCGGGAAATCAAAGAGGAACTCTCCCCGTAATCCGTAAACGGCTCCTTCCTTCTTCATCTCGGCAAGGTTCGTGCATTTCCTGCCGTCGCCGGAAACAAGCGGCTTGCCCTCGGCGTCATATACGGTGACGTCCGCTTTTCCGTCGTAACACACATAGCCGTATGCGTTTCGGATCTTCTGAAGCCTTGTCCCGTCCGCAAGAGCATCGAGAGCCGCAAGATAATATTCGGGCGCATGCGTAGCCGTCAGGGAAGCCGCACCGCCGCCCTGATCTTTCTCTTCTCCGCCGAGTCCGTCCAGATAATCCGAGACCGAAGGAAGCACGTAATCCGCTACGGATGTTGCCACGGATTTGTCACCGAGAATCACGGAACGGATCGCATCCTGCGCAATTCTGTAATATACCGAAGGCGAACCGAGCAGGTCGGAAACAATCACAAGCGCACGGTCGAGCATGATGATATTGCCCGGATTGACCGAAACATTCTCTGCTTTTGCATATTCTCTGAGATTTGCAAGGAAGGCTTCTTCGTAGGTTTCATAATCCTCATCGTGAAGCGGTGTAGGCAGTAAAAACGTCAGTCCGTATCGGCCGTAGCCCCATTCGCCCGGAGCGACCTTCGGCACGACGTCCGCAGGATTCACAAACGAAAAGATATTGCCGTACAGTTCCTTCGCGCCCTCTTCGCTCTTACGAGTCACCAACGGACACGCGAAGCAATAAGCATACAGGTTTTCGGGCTTCATGTTGCCGAGTTCTCCCCGTTCGGCCATCCGGTCCAGTTCGGCCGCTGCTAGATTACATACGGCCGCGCCTCTTGAATAACCGGTCAGAAGGACCGAAACCTTCTTATCCTCGGAAAGCTTTCTGATATATTCGGGCAGTTCTTTTTCGATGATCTCCGCACCGCCTAAAAAGCCCTGGTGGTCTTCGGTATTTCCGAGCGTGAAATTGCCCGCCCATTCCTTCTTGTAGTTTCCGCCGCGCACTACGACGACAACCAAAACGCTGTCCTCCGAAATCTCCCGCACGCCGTAAGCGTATCCGATTGTATCGGGTCCGGGGACTCCGTAATGCACGGTATTCTCATCATAGCGGATGCCCAGACGGTCAAACAACGGAAGCAGATTCGAAGCATCAGACTGTTCGCCGTATCCGAATCCGGAAAATGCCATGCGCAGGGACAGTCTCGCGAGATCCATGTTCAGTTCGTAGGAAGAACAGCCGAAGAAGCTGTCCCGGTAGGTATACGAATACTCTGCCTGCTTCGGCTCCCCGAAATTGCCGCTTGTCTGATAGGGATAGTTCCCCTCAAGCTCTTCGGCGCGGCACGGATGCAGAAAAAGAGCGCAGAAAAGAAAGACCAGTAATAACAGTGCTCTTTCCGTTCTGCGCCGAATTCTTCTCATAAACTTATCCGAATCAGTTCTGTCCTTCCGTGTATCTGATTTTTTTCTCCTCAAGGAAGCTTCTGATGACTCTTTCGCTGACACACTCCGTCGTGACAACCGGCACGCCGTCTACGATTCTCGTAACCGTGCCCGTCACCATGCCGGCAAGCGTGCCGTCCTTGGAAAGTACCGGAGCGCCGTTGTATCCTTTTGCGGAAAAGCCCGAAATTTCGAAGGAAAAGGTTCTTCCTTCTTCATTCTCTTTTGTTCTGACAACAATTCCGTCTGCCGGATAAGGCGAAACGGAATGCTCTCCCGTCTGTGTCCAGGCGATGTCGTCCTTCTCGCGTACATAAGCGTAATCGGAAAATTCCATGATCGGAAATCCGAGCTTCATCACGCTCATGCCGAGCTTGATTCCGGCATCCTTTTTCGGGAAAACGGCATACCCTTTGTAGGCGGGATTCTGAAACTCTCCGAAGCGAATCAGGGCGATATCGTAAAACGTATGCATTTCAATGCTAAGCCGCACGGTCTTCTCAAAGCATTTATAGAAATGGTACCGGAACTGAATCCGGCTCTCGCCTTTCGTATACTCGTACCGGCGCTCCAGACGGTTCGTCTCAATCCGGAAATTGCTTTCGGGCGGAATGTCGGCACGTTCCTTTTTGAAGCTCTCGTAACGGCTGTTCACTCTTGCCGCACGCATGATTTCTTCCGCAACCTGTCTGGTCGTAACGGCTGCGCCTTCGGAGTTCACGAAGAAAAGTGCCGCAGTTCCGGGAATCACCTCCTCGGAACGATACAGTCTCGAAATGGTTTTTACGGGTCTCGTGTAGGCAGAAGCCCGTTCCGTGATATCTGCAAACATGCTTTCCTCCGACAATGAATTACTGAATCGGTCTGGTCCAGTATTCGTTATTGTACATATCCGTCAGTCTGTAAAGAATCTTAACTTTATAATCCTTCAGCTCCACATCGCTGACAACCATCTGCTCGGTCACGATGATCGGATCTCCGAAATAGTAACTGTCGGCATAGGTGCCGTCTTCGTTATAGTAGTCGCAAATGAAATCGATTTTGCTTCCGACAGTCAGCTCACTGAGTCCCTTTGCAACCGTATCGGTCTCGCCGTCCTTATAAACCGGAAGAACGCCGACGATGCTTCCGATGCCGTTTTCATCAAAGCTGACCTGAATCTCGCATCGCTCACCGTCAACCTCAGCCGGAATGTATCCGAAGAAGACTTCCTTTCCGTCAACAACGGAGGAATCGGTGTGGTAGTAAGGAACGACCTGATTGTTAACGGCAACCCATGTCTTATCCGTATCGGCAACCAGATTCCCGTTTTCATCATACGAGAAAACGTTGTCGAGCCCGAGGTCGATGTATCCTTTTCCATCGTAAACGAACATGTTCTTATCGACGCGGTTGACTCTGCTCCAGTTCTCTTCGGTCAGAGAAAGAACATAATCGTTGCCCTTCTTCTCGAAACGAAGGTCTCCGCTCAGCATGTTATCGGATACATATGCGGCAAGCTCATCCGTGTTCTGATCCTTCAGGAACTCCGTCTCATCCGGATTCAGTCCTTCGATGCTGCGGCCGCCGCTTAAGAAGCTTCCGAGGAGCGAAGAAAGAAGGTCTCCGCCTCCGCCGCCACCGCCGATTACGGAGCTGCCGAGATCGAACAGCGAACCGATGGGTGAGCCGGAACCGCCGGCAGCAATCTGACCGGAGGTTTCCAGAGAAGCAAATTCACGGATGCAGTTCGCATAATCGGAATCCATGCCGATCTGATTATACGTTCTGCAGGCGCTGTCAACGCTCGAGGTCTTCTGATAAGGGAAGTAAATCGAAACGCCGTACGCATTGGTCATATTCGTGGAAGTCCGGTTATACTTGACAGCGCCCTGAATGGCATTGGCAAGCGCCTTTCCTTCCTTGGTATTCATATTAAGAGCAAGGTTCGTAAGGTCAACCTGGTCGATTCTGGTGCTCTGTGCGAACTCTCTCGTGCCGGCACGTGCCTTCGATACGGTCTCATAGTCCTTCTCTTTCAGTTTGCCGCTGACGGACTTCGCGAAGTCGCTCAGCTTGTCGGGAACCGTATAGGCAAATTCCGCAAGGTCTACAAGAGAAAGCGTCGTCTTCTGACCGCGGCACTTCGATGCGCAGGTCGAAACGAAATCGTCGATGATTGTCTTGCCGAGCGCCGTAGAAGCAACGGAGGTATTGTTACCGAGCTGGGTGAGCCAGTTCGTGTAGTACCAGCCGATACCGG
>CADBTG010000312.1 GCA_902797475.1 uncultured Lachnospiraceae bacterium
ACGGTATATCCGATGTAAGCGCTGACATCAAGCTTAACGGTTGCATCCTTTTCCTGTCTTGTTACGCAAAGCGAATGACCTTTGCCGTCAACGGACTCCTTATCCGTGACATAAAGGAACGGCAGATGGCCTGCGCCACGGATGGCCGCGATGTTGGTTTCCTCTTCAAAGCTTTCTTCCTGCCCGATCAGTTCGATGCTGACATCGTCGATATAAAGCGGGCTGACCGGCTTCTGCTCCTTATCCTTCGTATTGAAGAACAGTCTTAACGAATGGCAGTCGGACGGCACCTTATAGGAGGCGCGGATCAGTTTCCACTCCGCACCGCCGGCAACGGTCGCGATGCGCGGGAAGAGATCCTCGATATCCACGCTCAGGTTAATCTCATCGGACTCGCTGTATACCCAGGCACTGATCTGAATCGTCTGCCCGAGGAAATCCGAAATGTCGCAGGTGATGCCCATCCAGTCGGCGAAACGGGGCGTCGTGGTAAGGGCGGCTTTTCCGCCGTGTACCTTCTCGGTCGTGTAAACACACTCGCCGAAGCCCTTCATCTTGAAGCCGTACGTATCGGGCTTCTTCGGCTCTTCGCCTTCGGGCGTTTCGAAATCGTATGCGCGGTCCGACATGTCTCTTTGTACAAACTGAGGCTCTCCGAGGTCTCCGCCGGTAACGGCATAAATGAGAGCATCGTATGACATTTTCCTCGAAAGATCCTTACGGAACAGAAGCGGATCTGCGCCGCGAATCCAGGAATTGTCATCCGTCAGGCCCCAGACAGTGACGGAGGTCAGGTTCACACCGTCCTTCTTGGCGGCAAGCAGGCGCTCGAAGAAGGCCTTGTAGAACACGGCCTGATAGTATTCACGGTTGATGTTCGTGCAGGTGCATTTGACATCAAGCTCGGTGATGTGAACCTCCGGCGCTGCCTCAGCATACTCATAGAGTGCCTTTATGTACTCATCGATATCATTGTTGTCAGAGATATGTCCCTGCATGCCGATTCCACCGAGAAGGCCCTCGCCGATGACACTGCCGTGGCCGTGTCCCTCTCTTCTGAGGTTCGCAAGAATCGCTGCCTTCTTGTCGGGCTGCCACTCGTTGTAATCGTTGTAAACAAGGACGGGCTGAATCGTTTTAAGAGCGGCGGCATCACCTGCGTCAACGCCGTACGCGGAAGCATACTGCGCCGAGTATTTCGCAACCGCCTCATTCGCATAACGGAATGCCCAATAGATGAAATCGTCGCCGATGACCTGATACCAATAGCTGTTGCGAAGGCCGGTTTCGGTTTTGTCCGCCAGCTCAATTGCCTCGTTGACAACGTCCCAGGCGTAAATCGTGGACGCAAAGCCCTCGCGGCACATATATTCCACCAGGGAATGAATATAACTTTCAAGTCTCTTAAGCATCGTATCGCGGTCCACGAAGCAAACCGGATCAAGACGTTCAAAGAACTTCAGTCTCGGGTTCTCCTTGAGTTTCTCGGGATCGGTCGGAATCGTAACCGGCTTGTAGCCCTTGCAGAATGCTTCCTGAGCGCACTGGCTGTGCCATACCATGACATGTCCGCGCACCTTGATGCCGTTTGCTTTTGCAAAATCAAGCATCACTTTTGCATTCGGGTTGATGACAAAGGGAAGGAAATCCTCCTTCGCCTCAGGACTGTTCCATCCCATGTTGTAAGCGGGCTTGAGCTCGTTCGCGCAGGTCATGCTCGAGAATTCTTTTACAATCAGCGCCTCTTTATCCGGGTTGCCGATTTCATTGTTCGTGAAACGGTCGTGAATGCGCTCCACGGCGGTACCGATTCGAAAATACTCCCGATAAGTGTCTTTCAGTGTTTCATTTGCCATGTTTTCTATCCTCTCTTTTATTCTTGTAAACCCTGCATGGTTTGACTCTTCTTAACAGCGTTCAACTCTTCTTCGAGAATTGCCTCGCCGGCTGCTTCGTCAACAGACGGCTCCTCGGCCGTCCCAATCTGCGCTGCAAGTTCTTTTGCTCTTTCGGCCTGAATCTGTTCCCATCGTGTCTTGCCGTCCTTCAGCTTCTCCGGCTGCTCCTTCGGCGGGGCTTTCGGCTTAGACGGTTTCAAAAGGTGGAAGGACTGTTCCTGTACGGGTCTGAAAAGACCGCATACGCACATGGAAACGTTGCCGGGCTGCATACGGCCGCACTGGCATCTCCAGGCTCTAAACTCTCCGGAGGATTCCTTCCGGCCTCGGGAAAATGCTTCTTCCAAAGTTGCATCCGCAGATTCTTCAGTTGCTTTTGGTGCCTCGTCCTCTTTGGATTCCTCCGAATCATCCTCCTCCAAAAAGCCGAGGGCATTAATCTTAACGGGACGGGGAGCCGGTTTTATGTCGTTCACCCGCATTTTGACTGATCGCACTGTCTTAGGCGCTTTTCGCTCGACATGATAGCGGTATGCGCTTTCTGCCATCCGACACCCGACATATAAAACGAACGAAACCAAAGCCATGGCAATCAAGCCCCAGGCAAGCCCCTTTGTAAACAACACGGGGATTCCCGCCAGTATGCCGAGAAACACCGCCAGGGCATGGCGCCATCCCGCGCCCAGATACGGCTTGAAGGTTTTCCCGCGCCAAATTGCTTTCTCCAAAGCAGCTGCGACACGGTCATTTATCTTTTTGAAAAATACAAATTCAAAGAACACAAAAGCGTTCAGAACAAACAATTCCCAATCCATATTTTCCCCCTGTCGGATTGCACAAAA
>CADBTG010000313.1 GCA_902797475.1 uncultured Lachnospiraceae bacterium
AGAAAGAGGGATTTGAACCCTCGCGCCGGTTACCCGACCTACACCCTTAGCAGGGGCGCCTCTTCAGCCTCTTGAGTATTTCTCCAAGCTGAAAACCCTGTCAATTATGCAGTTTTTTCAAGCGCACCGAAAACCCTCCTAAAGGGGTGGCGCATTGTTTAATATAGCAAATTCGGGTCGCTGTGTCAATACTTTTTGCTGTTTTTCCCAAGCAAAAATCACCCCGGAATACACCTTCCGAAGCGATTTTTTTGCACGTCACTATATACTGTATGTCACCCTGTTCACGCCTACTAAAAAACGCTTTCCTCTGCCATCTTCCGTTTTACTTCCGTAAGCGTTTCGCATATCGCGCGGCAAAGACCTTGCATCTCCTCATTCGGTTCAAGCATATCGGGAACCATTACCGGGATCATCCCCGCCGCATGCGCCGCCCGTATGCCGTTATAGGAATCCTCGATGACAACGCAGTCCGCCGGCGCAATTCCCAAACGTTCCGCCGCAAGCAGAAAGATGTCAGGCGCGGGCTTGCTTCTTTTGACACAGTCTCCGCCAACCACTTCATCAAAATAGGAAAGCAATCCGGCTTCTTTTAGCTGTATAACCACGCGCTCCTCTCTCTTTGAGGACGCAATGGCCGTCGGAATGGCATTTTCCTTCAAATAGGAAAGCAGTTCCCGCGCGCCCTCCTTAACCGGAAGCCGCCCGCCGTCGTACCGCTCATGATAGATCAGGCTTGCCTCTTTCGCGAACTTCTCGTACGGAAAATCCTGTCCGTAGGCATCCAGGCAGATCTGCTTCGTAACTTCGTACGTCACGCCGATGCACCGTTTGTATACGTCATCGAAATCCGGCAGCTTCTCCCTCTCCGCGATCTTCTGCCAGCTTAGATACGTCGCATACTCGGAATCGAAGATGACTCCGTCCATGTCAAATATAACCGCTTTCATATTTCCCCTTTCCGGGACAAAACGGGGCTGCCGCCAGCAGCCCCGCATCTCTCATTTCATTTTGGAAAATGCCATCCCGTCTTTTGGATTACTCTTCCTTGTCCTCTTCGGCCTCGATGTCCTCGGCCTCGTCGGCTTCCTCGTCGTAATCCTCGAGCTCCTCGCCTTCGTCGGCATCTACTTCGTTATTCTCGGATAAAAGCTTGCGCTCCATCTCCTCGATTGCCGTTTCGGACTCTTCCTCATTGTCCTGCACGATGGCGAAGCTTGCAACACGAATGTCCTTCGTCGAATCCACGTTCATGCAGATAACACCGGTCGTGTTGCGGCCGATCTTGTTGATATTGCCGACCGGAATCCGGATCAGGATGCCTTCGTTCGTGATCATGATGATCTCATCGTCGTCATTTACCATCAGAGCGCCGACCAGGTTGCCGGAACGTTCGTTGATCTTGTAGCAGCGAACGCCCTTGCCGCCGCGGTGCTGTACGGCAAATTCCGAGGTATCCGTTCTCTTGCCGAGACCGAACTCGGAAAGGAACAGCGCCGTTTCCGCTTCGTCGGTGATCAGCATCGAAACAACCGCATCGCCTTCTGCAAGACGCATGCCGTATACACCCATCGAATTACGGCCTGTGCCGCGCACATCCTTTTCGTTGAAGCGGATGCACTGGCCCATCTTCGAAACAAGGAGGATATCCTTCTTATTATCGGTTGCCTTTACGGAAATCAGCTCGTCGTCTTCACGAAGCGCCATGCCCTGAATGCCGGTCTTGCGGATATTGGCGTAAGCCTGCATTCTTGTCTTCTTCACAATACCCTTGCGGGTTGCCATGAAGAGGAACCGGTCATCGCCGAACTCCTTAAGAGCGATTACCGCGGTAATCTTCTCACCGCCGGTCAGCTGCAGCAGATTGACAATCGCCGTGCCGCGCGCGGTTCTCGAAGCCTCCGGAATTTCGTATGCCTTCATGCGGTATACGCGTCCGGTGTTCGTGAAGAACAGCAGGTAATGATGATTCGTCGTCATGAACAGGTCTTCGATGAAGTCGTCCTGAATCGTCTGCATGCCCTTGATGCCCTTGCCGCCGCGGTTCTGCGTACGGAACTGCTCAAGGCTCATGCGCTTGATGTAGCCGAGCTTCGTTCTCGCGATGACGGTCGGGTCATCCGGAATCAGGTCTTCCATCGAAATATCGAATTCGTCAAATCCGATAGAGGTTCTGCGGTCGTCGCCGTATTTGTCGGAAATGACGGAAATCTCGGTCTTGATTACGGAAAGCAGCTTCTTCTCGTCGGAAAGAATCGCAACGAACTCGTTGATCTGCGCCATCAGGGCATCATAATCCGCCTGCAGCTTCTCGCGTTCCAAACCGGTCAGCTGACGAAGACGCATATCGACAATCGCCTGTGCCTGCACATCGTCGAAATCGAAACGGTCCATCAGACGCTGCTTTGCTTCCTGCGTCTGCTTCGAGGAACGGATGATCCGGATGATTTCATCAATGAAATCGAGCGCACGGAGAAGGGCTTCCTTAATGTGCGCCTGCTCACGGGCTTTGTTCAGATCGTATTTCGTTCTTCTCGTTACGACATCTTCCTGATGCAGAAGGTAATACTTCAGCATGTCAAGAAGATTCAGAATCTTCGGCTCATTGTTGACAAGCGCCAGCATGATGACACCGAAGGTATCCTGCAGCTGCGTATGCTTATAAAGATGATTCAGAACAACCTGCGGATTGGCATCCTTCCGAAGCTCAATCACAACCCGCATGCCCTGCCGGTCGGATTCGTCACGGATGTCGACAATGCCGTCAACGCGCTTGTCCTTATGAAGATCCGCAATCTTTTCAATCAGGCGGGCCTTATTCACGAGGTACGGAAGCTCAGTCACGATGATCCGGTTCTTGCCGTTATCCATCGGCTCGATTTCGGTCACGGCACGCACGCGGATCTTGCCGCGTCCGGTCCGGTAAGCCTCTTCGATGCCCTTCGTTCCGAGAATCATCGCGCCGGTCGGAAAATCAGGTCCCTTGATAATCTGCATGACATCCTCGATGGTCGTTTCGGTGCCTTCGATTTTGTCATCGATGATCTTATTGACCGCCGAAATAACCTCGCGGAGGTTGTGCGGCGGAATGTTGGTTGCCATGCCGACCGCGATACCGGTCGTTCCGTTTACAAGGAGGTTCGGGAAGCGGGAAGGAAGAATCGTCGGTTCCTTCTCGGTTTCATCGAAGTTCGGAATCATGTCAACCGTATCTTTGTTGATGTCGGCGAGCATTTCAACGGAAATCTTCGACAGACGTGCCTCGGTATAACGCATGGCCGCCGCGCCGTCACCGTCGACGGAACCGAAGTTTCCGTGTCCGTCAACCAGAGGATATCTCGTATTCCAGGGCTGCGCGAGGCAAACCAAAGCGCCGTAAATGGAGCTGTCCCCGTGAGGATGGTATTTACCCATCGTATCACCGACGATACGCGCGCACTTACGGTGCGGCTTATCCGGTCCGTTATTCAGTTCGTTCATCGCATGAAGAATACGTCTCTGAACCGGCTTCAGACCGTCCCTGACATCCGGGAGCGCACGGGCTACGATAACCGACATGGAATACTCGACGAAGTATTTCTCCATCGTCCGCTTCAGGTCGACATCGTCCACCTTATCGAATATATGCTCATCCATAATGATTTTGTCGTCCATTCTCTACTCTCCCGTCAGATGTCCAGATTCTCGACATATCTGGCATTTTCCTCAATGAATATTCTTCGCGGTTCCACCTCGTCGCCCATCAATGTGGTAAATGTGAGGTCGAGCTCGCTCAGATTGTCATTGTCCATATTGACCTTGCGAAGGATGCGGCGCTTCGGATCCATTGTCGTCTCCCAAAGCTGCTCGGCATCCATCTCACCGAGACCTTTATACCGCTGCACCTTGTTGTTCTGGTCACGGCCGATTTCCTGCATGATCTTATTCAGCTCGTCGTCGTTGTAGGCGTACCAGACCTTCTGGTTCTTCTCGATTTTGTAAAGCGGCGGCATGGCAAGGTAAACATGCCCCTGCTTGATCAGTTCCGGCATGAACCGGTAAAGGAAGGTCAGAAGAAGCGTGCTGATATGCGCTCCGTCGACATCGGCATCGGTCATGATGATGATTTTGTCGTAGCGGAGGTTTTCAATATTGAAATCCTCGTGAATGCCGGTTCCGAAAGCGGTAATCATCGCGCGGATTTCGGCATTGTCAAGAACGTGGTCGAGTCTGGCCTTCTCAACATTTAAGATCTTACCGCGAAGCGGCAGGATGGCCTGTGTCGCACGGGTTCTCGCGGTCTTAGCGGAACCGCCGGCGGAATCTCCCTCTACGATGAAGATTTCGCAGTTCTTCGGATCCTTATCGGAGCAGTCCGCAAGCTTTCCGGGAAGGCTCATGCCCTTAAGCGGGGACTTACGCGTTGCCTCTCTTGCCTTTCTCGCGGCATCTCTTGCGCGCTGCGAAAGCACCGACTTCTCGACAATGATTCTCGCAACCGTCGGATTCTGCTCAAGATAGTAGGTAAGCTGCTTGCTGACAACGCTGTCAACAGCGCTTCTTGCTTCGCTGTTACCGAGCTTCTGCTTCGTCTGCCCTTCGAACTGCGGCTCCGGAAGCTTTACGCTGATGATGGCGGTCAGACCTTCACGGATGTCTTCGCCTTCAAGATTCGGCTCATTGTCCTTGATCATCTTGTTGGCTCTTGCATAAGCATTAATCGTCTTCGTCAAAGCATTTCGAAAACCGATCAGATGCATGCCGCCTTCGGGCGTCGTGATATTGTTTACGAAGCTGTAGCAGTTATCGTTATAAGCGTCGTTATGCTGCATGGCAACTTCGACGGAAACCGTTCCGACCGAGCCCTCGCAGTAAATGATATCGTCATAAAGCCCGGTGTTGCCCTTGTTCAGGTACTGCACATATTCCTTGATGCCGCCTTCGTAGTGGAACACCTTCGTTACCGGGTTCTCCTCGCGAAGATCCGTCAGCGTAATCTTAAGGCCCTTTGTGAGAAATGCCATCTCACGAAGTCTCTGCTTCAGCGTTCTCGCATCGAAATGAATGTCATCGAAGATCGTTGCATCCGGGAAGAACGTTACGGTTGAACCGGTATCCTCGGCATCGCCGATGATATGAAGCGGTGTTACGGCTTTGCCGCGCTCATACCGCTGGAAATACTGATGTCCGTCACGGCGAACGATGATTTCAAGCCAGTCGGACAGGGCGTTAACAACCGAAGCGCCTACGCCGTGCAGACCGCCGGATACCTTATATCCTCCGCCGCCGAACTTGCCGCCCGCATGCAGAATGGTAAACACCACT
>CADBTG010000314.1 GCA_902797475.1 uncultured Lachnospiraceae bacterium
AGAAAAGGAGAAAAATACTATGTTTAAGACTTTGAATCAGAAAGAAATGATGAATGTAAACGGTGGTTTCAAGTACATCCCTTATTATGAGCAGAAGGTTTACTATATGCACGGTTATGTTTACGGAAGAGATCCCAAAAAGTTTATCAAGCTTGTGCAGGTAGCCAGCACCGATTCCAGAACGCAGATCGTTAAGGAAATCAGAGTTAATATCGGTTAATCCAATACCGTATTGATGTCCCTTAAAGCCTGTCTTTGGGGGTAACGGCCGGAGTGGGCCGAGCATGCCATGCATGTCCGGCTCACTTTGGAACCGAGTGGTGAGGTGTTTTCCCGAAATTCGGATCCCGGGAAAACAGAGTAGAATACTATATGTGAGACATGGAGTTGGTATATGAAATACTATTGTGTGAAACAGTATGACGTAACGGACTGCGGTGCGGCATGCCTTGCGACGATCTGCAAACAGAACGGATATAAGATCGGAATCACGAAAATCCGCGAAGTTGCGGGAACGGATACGCAGGGCACCAATGCAGTCGGCATGGTCAAGGCGGCGGAACAGCTTGGCTTTTCCGCAAAGTGCGTAAAAGGTGAGAAAGAGGACATTTTTTCGGATTTTCCGCTGCCGTGCATTGCACACGTAATCGCCGATGAAAGCTGGTGGCATTATGTTGTGGTGCACAAGATCACGAAGAAGGAAATCGTGATAGCAGATCCCGCAAAGGGAATCGTAAAACTGAAACCCGAGGAGTTCTTCGGGGAAAATGCCACGGAGGACAATCCGCCGGCATACCGTTGGACCGGCGTGCTGATCCTGCTGACGAAAAATGCGACGTTTAAAAAGGGCGTGGAGACCAAGGGCCTGTTCAAAAGGTTCTTCCACCTCCTGCTGCCGCAGAAGAGCCTTGTGCTGCACATCTTCCTTGCATCGTTGATTTTTACGCTTTTCGGCATGCTGGGGGCGTTTTACTTTAAGGCACTGATTGATAAGGTTCTGCCGTGTGGGCTGACCAAAATGCTGACCACACTGTCGGTCGGCATGATCATGCTGAGCTTTTTCCGAATCGCTCTCGGCATGATTCGGGCGCACATGATGCTGTACCTCAGCCAGAAGCTTGACATTTCCCTGCTTCTAGGGTATTACCGGCACGTCATGGACCTGCCGATGAACTTCTTCGGAACGAGAAGAGTCGGTGAGATCATCTCCCGATTCTCAGATGCGGGAAGCGTGCGGGATGCCATTTCCGGCGCGACACTGACAATCATGATTGACACGCTGATGGCAATCGGCGGCGCGATCATTCTGTGCCTGCAGAACCCGACGCTTTTCATGGTTACGGTAGTCATCGTGATTCTCTATGCCATTATCGTTCTGGCCTTCAAGGAGCCGTATCGTAAGCTCAACGAGCACGTGATGGAGGACAATGCGCAGCTGACCTCTTACATGGTGGAATCCCTGAACGGTATTCAGACCGTAAAGGCATACAACGCGGAGCGCAGAACGAAGCACGACACGGAGAAGAAATTCGTAAAGCTGTTAAAGAGCATCTTCAGGCTTTCCTGGGTGAGCAACGTTCAGGAAGGACTGAAAACAATTGTGGAGCTGGTCGGCGGCGTTGTCATTTTATGGATCGGAGCGGTCAGTGTCATCAACGGCAAAATGACGGCCGGCGGCCTGATTACCTTCAACGCTTTGCTCGTCTACTTTCTGGACCCGATTAAGAACCTGATCAATCTGCAGCCGGAAATGCAGACCGCTGTTGTGGCAGCAGACCGACTGGGTGAGATTCTCGATCTCGAGGCCGAGAAAACGGAGAAAGAACTCCATAAGGTTGCTCCGAAGGATTTGAAGGATGACATTTCCATTCGCAATCTGGACTTCCGCTACGGCACCAGACAGCTTGTTTTGGAAAATATCACGCTGAACATTCCGAAAGGAAGCAACGTCGCATTTGTCGGAGAAAGCGGTTCCGGAAAGACGACGCTTTCCAAGCTTTTGATGCATATGTATACACCCGAAAAGGGTGAGATTCTGATTGGCGACCGGAGCATCGAAGATATCCAAATCGAGGCGCTTCGCGACCGCATTGCCTATATTCCGCAGGAGACCTTCCTGTTCAGCGGAAGCATCTACGACAACCTGACACTCGGCATGGATGATGTGACGATGGACGATGTCGTTAACGCGGCCAAACTGGCACAGGCGCATGAGTTCATCAACGAGCTTCCGCTCCGCTACGATACGCCCCTTGAGGAGAACGGCGCGAACCTTTCGGGAGGCCAGAGGCAGCGCCTTGCCATCGCGAGAGCAATGCTCAAGAAGCCGGACATCCTGATTCTCGACGAGGCAACCAGTAACCTCGATTCGATTACGGAAAGGGCTCTTGACAGCACGATCAATGAGTACGCCAGGGATGTTACGACCATCTTTATCGCGCACCGCTTGAGCACAATCAAAAACTGCGACAGAATCTTTGTCCTGCATAAGGGCAAAATCGTCGAGGAAGGAACGCATCAGGAGCTGATTGCGATGAACGGCCGGTACGCCGA
>CADBTG010000315.1 GCA_902797475.1 uncultured Lachnospiraceae bacterium
ATGAATCTTAAGGAATTGCCGATAGGAAAGACTGCAACGGTCGTAAGCGTCGGGGGCGAGGGAGCCCTCAGACAGCATCTTCTTGACATGGGACTGATCCCGACCGTGGCGGTTACGATGGTGCAGCATGCACCGATGGGAGACCCGGTCGAAATCCGAATCTACGGATATGAGCTGACAATCCGGCTCGCGGACGCGGAGAAGATTGAAATCAAGGATGTCAGGGATGCTTCGGCTAAGGTTGCCGTGAATGAAAGAAAACGTCCCGTGGAGCACCCCGGTCTCGGTGAAGGCGGGCGTTATCACAGAGAAGGTGAGACGACGGCGCTGCCGGAATCGACGATGCTCACATTTGCCTTAGCCGGCAATCAGAACTGCGGAAAGACGACGCTTTTTAACCAGCTGACCGGCTCCAACCAGCACGTCGGAAATTTCCCGGGCGTGACGGTTGACCGCAAGGACGGGCAGATCCGCGGGCATGAGAATACGCTTGTGACGGACCTTCCCGGAATCTATTCGATGTCACCGTACTCAAGTGAGGAAATCGTTACCAGACAGTTCATTCTTGACGAAAAGCCGAAAGGCATCATCAATATCGTCGACACGACGAATCTCGAGCGAAACCTTTATCTGACGATGCAGCTGATGGAGCTGGAGGTTCCGATGGTTCTCGCGCTTAACATGATGGATGAGGTGCGGGAGAACGGCGGCTCGGTTTTGGTAAATGAGATGGAGCGCCTGCTCGGAATCCCGGTAGTTCCGATTTCCGCCGCGAAGAACGAAGGTATCGACGAGCTTGTCGACCATGCGCTTCATGTGGCGCGTTATCAGGAAAAGCCCGCGGGCTTTGAAGAGATTGATTTCTGTGATGCCGAGGAGGCGGGCGGCGCCGTGCACCGCTGTCTGCACAGCATCAGCCATTTGATAGAGGACCATGCGAAGGAGGCCGGCATTCCGGTCAGGTTCGCGGCATCCAAGCTTGCGGAGGGTGACGAAATCATCCGCAAGGCGTTAAAGCTTGACGAGAACGAAACGGAAACCTTAGAGCATATCATCACCCAGATGGAGACCGAACGCGGTCTGGACCGCTCGGCAGCCATCGCGGATATGCGGTTCCGCTTCATCAATAAGATCTGCTCGGAAACGTTAATCCGTCCTTCGGAAAGCAAGGGGCATATCAGAAGCCGTAAGATTGACCGCATCCTTACCGGCCGCTTCACGGCAATCCCGCTTTTCATCCTGATCATGGGACTCGTGTTCTGGCTTTCCTTTAACGTTATCGGCGCATTCTTCCAGGGACTTCTCGAAAAGGGAATCGGTGCCCTCGGAGCACTTACCGAAAAGGGGCTTGACGCATGGCAGGTCAATCCTGCCGTTCGGAATCTGATCATCGACGGCGTTTTCGCCGGCGTCGGAAGCGTGCTTTCCTTCCTGCCGATCATCGTTACGCTGTTCTTCTTCCTGTCACTACTCGAGGACAGCGGATATATGGCAAGAGTCGCATTTTTCATGGATAAGCTTTTGCGTAAGATCGGATTGTCCGGCCGAAGCATTGTTCCGATGCTGATCGGTTTCGGCTGTACGGTTCCTGCGGTAATGTCCTCAAGGACGCTTCCTTCGGAACGTGACCGTAAGATGACGATTCTTCTGACGCCGTTCATGAGCTGCTCGGCGAAGGCTCCGATTTACGCATTTTTTGCGCTCGCATTTTTCCCGAAATACGCGGCGCTTGTAACGATTGCATTATATACCGGCGGCATTCTGGTCGGCATTTTGGTTGCGCTACTGTTCCGTAAGACGTTGTTCCGCGGCAAGGCCGTTCCGTTCGTCATGGAGCTGCCCAACTACCGCATGCCGAGTGCGAAAAATGTGGCACGGCTCCTTTGGGAGAAGGCCAAGGATTTCCTTACGAGAGCGTTTACGGTTATTTTCGTTGCGACAATCGTCATCTGGTTCTTGCAGAGCTTTGATTACCGCCTCAATTATATCGGGGATAAAGAGGAGGCAACGGGGCTGCTTGCCCTGCTTGCCGGTGTGATCGCGCCTGTATTCGCGCCTCTCGGGTTCGGAAACTGGCAGTGCAGTACTGCATTGATTACGGGCTTCATCGCTAAGGAGAGCGTGGTTTCGACGCTTCAGGTTTTGTTCGGAAACACCGTTACGGCCGTTATTTCACCGCTTGCCGCTGCTTCGCTTTTAACCTTCTGTCTTCTGTACACGCCCTGTGTTGCGGCTGTAGCATCGGTACGGAGGGAGCTCGGCGGAAGATGGGCTGCGGTCATGGTTGTCGGTCAGTGCGTGATTGCCTGGATTGTTGCATTTCTCGTGCACTGCGTCGGTTTGCTGTTTGTATAAAGGAGATTGTATGGAGTTGAGAATGATTGCCCGGATTGAGAATTCCTTCACGGGCACGTTCGGGATTCCGAGACAGAGCGGGCTTGCGGATCGTACCACGGCCCGCATTGTATTTGTCCCGGAGTTTCGAAATCCGGATGCTTTAAGGGGAATCGAAGAGTATTCGCATCTGTGGCTTTTATGGGAGTTTACGGAGGCTAAGCGGCCGGAAAACGGCTGGCATGCGACCGTGCGTCCGCCGAGGCTCGGGGGCAATGCAAGAGTAGGCGTATTCGCAACAAGAAGCCCCTACCGTCCGAACCCGATCGGGCTCTCGTCGGTGAGGCTTCTTAAGGTTGATTATGACTGCGCCGACGGACCGGCGATTCTGGTTTCGGGAGCGGATCTGATGAACGGGACGCCGATTTACGATATCAAGCCGTACCTGCCTTATGCGGATTGCAGACCGGACGCCGTTGGCGGCTTTTCGGAACGTTTCAGCTCCTACCGGCTGCCGGTTTTCCTGACGGACGAGGCAAAAGCACAGGCCGCCGCATTGGGAATCGGGGAAGAG
>CADBTG010000316.1 GCA_902797475.1 uncultured Lachnospiraceae bacterium
CATCATCCGACCCGCAGGCAACGAGGCCCGAAATCGTAAGAATCATAATGGCAAATGCCATCAGCAACTTAAATTTTCTCATCGGTCTTTTCTCTCCCTCGGATTTTTTACAAAAAAACAGGGGTCGCCAAAGCAACCCCTGTTAAAAACTTCAAATGATTAGTGAGTGATGATCTGCTCGGTGTCTTTGTCGAAGATATGCATCTTAGCAAGGTCCATAGCAATCGTAACGGTATCGCCGGGTCTTGCAGTCGTACGAGGATCAACACGTGCGGTGATATCATAATCGTCAACGGAGAAGTACAGGAATACTTCTGCGCCGAGAAGCTCGTATACACGAACGGTAGCAGCGAAGGAAGCTTCCGGATGAGCCATGATGAAGTCTTCGTTGTCCTTGATGTCCTCAGGACGAATGCCGAGAACAACTTCTCTGTCTTCATATCCGCCGTCAATGAGCTTCTTAGCTCTTGCTTCGGGAACAAGGATACGGTTGGAACCGAAGTTCAGGTATACATCGCCGCCCTCAACAGAAACAAGGCAATCCAGGAAGTTCATCTGAGGAGATCCCATGAAACCTGCTACGAACAGGTTGCCGGGCTTATCGTACAGATTCTGAGGAGTGTCAACCTGCTGGATAACACCATCCTTCATAACTACGATTCTGGTACCGAGCGTCATAGCCTCGGTCTGGTCATGGGTTACGTAGATGATCGTAGCTTCCAGTCTCTGATGGATCTTGGAAATCTCAATTCTCATCTGTACACGGAGCTTAGCGTCCAGGTTGGACAGCGGCTCGTCCATAAGGAATACCTTAGGATTACGTACGATAGCACGTCCCATGGCTACACGCTGTCTCTGACCACCGGAGAGAGCCTTCGGCTTACGGTCAAGCAGCTGCTCGATGCCGAGGATCTTAGCTGCCTCGTTAACGAGCTTTTCAATCTGGTCCTTAGGAACCTTACGAAGTTTCAAACCAAATGCCATATTATCGAATACGGACATATGAGGGTACAGAGCGTAGTTCTGGAATACCATCGCGATATCTCTGTCCTTAGGTTCTACGTCGTTCATCAGTCTGTCGCCGATATAAAGCTCACCGGCGGTGATTTCCTCGAGACCTGCAATCATACGGAGCGTTGTAGACTTACCGCAACCGGAAGGGCCTACGAAAATAATGAACTCCTGATCCTTGATGTCAAGGTTGAAATCCTTAACTGCAACAAATCCGTTCGGATATGTCTTGTTAATGTTGATCAGCTTTAAACTTGCCATTTTTTGCCTCCTAAAATTTTATGTGCGCGTATTCACACAAACAGCATAGCATTATTCTACACAAGGCGAACGGAAAATGCCATAGCGCAAATAACCAAAGAACATTTCCGTATTTTGTTAAAATTGACCAACTTTGGGCTGTTGGGGGCTACTCTTGTGCTATTTGTCTAGTTTTTCCGTCGAAAATATGGCGAAAATATATAAAAAACTGCCCGCAATTGCATTTTTTGACACTTTTTGCTAAACTGATTTCATCATTTTCAGGGGGAATTTGCCATGAAAACGTATCTGATTACCGGTGCCAGCGGCGGAATCGGCTCCGGAATTGCCAAAAAACTGGCTTCCGAAGGGTGCAGGCTCGTCCTGTGCGGGAATAAAAACAGTACCGCTCTGACCGAAACCGTTCAATCTCTCGGCGAGGATGCCGTTGTGAAAACGTTCCTCGGAGATCTTTCGAACGAAGCCTTTGTCAACCGAATGGTTCAGGAATCCCTTCGGGAATTCGGTAAGATTGACGGAATCGTGCATGCTGCCGGAATCGCTTCTCTCGGCCTGATGACCGACCTTTCGCTCACGGACTGGAACGATATCTTCGGCGCCAATCTGACCTCCGCCTTTCTTCTTTCGAAGGCGCTTGCACCGCATTTCATTTCGAGAAAGGAAGGAAAGATCATTCTGCTCTCTTCCGTCTGGGGCGGACGCGGAGCCTCCTGCGAGGTCGCATATTCCGCAACAAAGGGCGGCATCGATTCGTTCACGAAAGCGCTTGCAAAGGAGCTTGCACCGAGCGGCATCGCCGTCAATGCGCTTGCGCCCGGCATGGTTGATACCCCGATGAACGGCATGCTTTCCGAAGAAGAAAAGGAGCAGATCATCGACGAGATTCCCGCCTGCCGGATGACAACGCCCGAGGAAGTGGCGGAAATGGTATCGCTTCTGTTGAAAGCGCCGTCCTATCTCACCGGTCAGGTCATCGGTTTCAACGGCGGATGGTATTAGAATTTGTCATAATATAAAGCGAACTCCCGGGTCATAAGCCCGTGAGTTTTTTGATGCTATTTCGAGTATTTTTCAATCATGAACTGTGCAATGGCTTCCGCCTCGACTGCAGCGAGCTTCTTAATCGCTGCATCGTCCTTGATGTACTCGTAATCCGTTGCGTTATCCATGTAACAGGATTCGAGGATGACAGCCGGAAGGTCAAGCGAGGCCCCATGCCGACAGATAGCGTAATAGTCTACCGGAACACCGTTCTCATCGAACGTGTCTCCGCTGTTTCTCGTCACATAACCCGTATTCTTGAGCCCGATA
>CADBTG010000317.1 GCA_902797475.1 uncultured Lachnospiraceae bacterium
CGAGAACGGATGCAACCTTTCGGGTGGTGAGAAGCAGCGCATTTCGATTGCGAGAAGCCTTCTTAAGAAGTCTTCCGTGCTGCTTGCAGACGAGGCTACGGCAGCGCTTGACCGCGAGACAGCCTGGCAGGTTTCAAGCGACATTCTCGACCTTGAGGGCATCACGCGCGTCGTTGTGACGCACTCTCTCGAAGAAAGCCTCTTGAAGCGTTATGACGGCATCCTCGTGCTTCGGGACGGCCGGATCGCCGAGACCGGCACGTTTGAGGAACTGATGCAGGCAAAGGGTTATTTCTACGCCCTGTACACCGTTGCGCAATAACCATCCTTCGTCCTTTTTGTTGAAAAATGCCACACGACCCGCTACAATGAAACCTATCAGAGCAAAAAAAGTCGAGAAGTTTCCGGCGGGGTTTTGATATGATACGCTCACAAGGAGATGAGCAGATGGACGAACAGAGAAAAGCAGTACGGAAAATGCAGGATTACATTCATGCACATATCTTCGAGGACATTTCGATCGGAGACCTCGCGGGAGAAGTCATGTACTCTCCGTGGTACGCGAGGAAGCTGTTTCTAAGGCATCTCGGGGTGACGCCGGCGGTTTATATCAGGCGCCTTAAGCTGTCGAAATCCGCCCTGAGACTGCGGGACGAACAGTGCTCCGTTTTGGATGTGGCGATGGATATGGGCTTCGGAAGCACGGACGGATATCAGCGCGCGTTCCGCCGTGAGTTCGGCTGTAATCCGAAGGAGTACGCGAATTCTCCGGTTCCTGTCTGGCTGTTTACTCCGAATCTGATTCTCAGTGAAGAAAGGAATGTGAGTGATATGAGCGAAACAAGAAATATTTTCATCCAGGTTGTGGAAAAGCCCGAGCGCAAGGTAATCTTAAAGCGCGGAATCAAGGCAGATGAGTATTGGAGCTACTGCAAGGAAGTCGGCTGTGATGTGTGGGGTCTGCTTACGAGCATCAAATCGATCAGCGGTGAGCCGGTGTGCCTGTGGCTTCCGGAGCATCTGAGAAAGCCCGTGACGAACATTTACGTGCAGGGCGTTGAGGTGGAAGTCGATTATGACGGTCCCGTGCCCGAAGGCTTTGAAGTGATTACGCTCCCGGCAGCGACCTACCTTCTGTTCCGCGGCGAGCCCTTCGCGGAGGAGAATTACGTGGATGCCATCGGGGAAATCTGGGATGCCGAGAAGAAATACGACCCGGCCTTCATCGGATTTGCCTGGGACGATAAGAATCCGAGAATCCAGCTCGAGCCCGTGGGCGAGCGCGGCTACATCGAGCTTGTGCCTGTAAAGAGGGTGTGAGGGGAGAACAACTATGGCAGATAAAAACTTATACATTTTGGCAGGCTATGATGACGAGACGGAACAGAAGCTCGAGGCCTGGCAGCAAAGCCTGTTTGACAAAGGTTTCAGCGGCACGCAGACAAATGGAATCCCGATGCATTTTACAATCGGTTCCTACGCTACAGACCGCGAAGAAGAACTGAAAGAACGCTTGTTGCAGGTTGCAAAGACGCACCGCGCTTCGGCGGCGGAGTTCAATCACATCGGATTGTTCACCCTCGGAGACAATGCGGTTTTATTCCTCGCGCCCGAGATCACGCCGGAAATTCTCGCTTTAAAGGATTGCTTCCGCGACAACCATGACATCTACAACTGGTCGGCGCACAACACACTTCTGATAGACAAAAAAGATGTGATCCGCGACGCGCTAAAGACGGTGATGGACGAGTTCGTGCCATTTTCCGGAAAAGTGAGCAGACTGTATCTGTACGAGTTCTGGCCGACGAGACACATTATGACGGTGGAGCTTACGGAGGGTGAGACGTTTCTGCCGGTTGATGACCTGCGGGACGAAGAGATCTTCCTGCAGCTTAATCATACCGCAGACGCGGACCCGGCGAAGCAGTTTGTGCCGGCTTATCACTTTGACATTTGTCTGCTTGACGGCACGAAGATCGGCAAATGTGACCTCCGCATCGGACATAACGACAAGCTTTACATCGGCGGCAACATCGGTTATACGATTGACGAGCCGTACCGCGGGCACCGCTACGCGGCGAAGGCCTGCCAGCTTCTGTTCAAGCAGGCAAGAAAGCACTGCCTCGGTTATGTCATCATCACCTGCGTTCCGGGTAACGACGCGTCCGCGCGGACCTGCGAGCTGGCCGGCGGCACTTACCTAGAAACCGTAGACATCCCCGAGGATAACGAGATGTACGCCGAGGGCAAGCGGCAGGTGAAGGTGTACCGGTTTAACATCAATGCGTAGGGGTAGATATTATAGCCGGCGCGAGAACCGCTGACAAAATGAGATTGACAGTCTAAAAACCTCCTGTTATAATGGTGTCAGAATGAAAATGACAATATTATGACAGGAGGTTTTTTGTATGAAGAAGATTAAGACACTGGAGGAAGCATTACAGAGAATCGCGGAATTGGAAAAGGCTAACGCAGAGCTTAAAGAGGAATTGGAATACTTTAAGAAGCGTAAGGCGAGCGGCCGGCAGAAGCATAATGCCAAATGGGTGGCAATTTACGAGGATTTTGTTCTTTGCCATGAAAAGGGCATGACCTTGGCGGAGATTGCCGAGCGGAACGGAATCAGTGAGAGGAG
>CADBTG010000318.1 GCA_902797475.1 uncultured Lachnospiraceae bacterium
GGACGGATGCCGATCGGGTCACGCGCCGCGATATAATCGCCGGTTGTGCCGTCGTAGATGACGCAGGCAAACTCGGCATCCAGCTTTTGAAACATATCCGTTCCGTATTCCCGATACATCGGAAGCAGAATCTCGCAGTCGCTGTCCGAGGTGAAGCGGTAGCCTTTTTTTGCGAGAATCGAGCGGTCCTTCGGAAAATCATACAGCTCCCCGTTACATACAACATAGCTTCCGTCAAGCTCAAACGGCTGCATGCCGCCGCTTGTCAAATCCATGATGGCCAAGCGGTGAAAGCCGAGCACGCCGTTACCGGTGTCGACGATGCGCGTATCGTCGGGACCTCTCGAAACGGTCTGCGCAAATCCTTCCGTGAATGCTTTCGGGTCCGCTACGGGGCCGCAATATCCGATGATGGAACACATTGTTTTGTCCTCGATTCGTTCAGTAATATTCAAAAACGCCCGCAATCGGAACCACGCCCGAGGGCATGATTCCGATCCGGCATTTTGCTTCGTTTTATTCTACATCCTGCAGGGCGTCATAACCTTCCTCGCCTGTGCGGACCTTGATGACATTTTCCACATCATAGACGAAGATCTTGCCGTCGCCGATGTGACCGGTGTAAAGCACTTTCTTCGCGGTTTCAATGACTTTTCTGACCGGAACCGCTACGACTACGATGTCAACCTGAATCTTAGGAAGCAGCGTAGCTTCTACGGGAACGCCGCGGTAGAACTCGGGCTTTCCTTTCTGGATGCCGCAGCCGAGTACGTGGGATACGGTCATTCCGGTGATGCCGATGTCCATCATGGCTGTCTTCAGCTGTTCGAAACGGGACTCGCGGCATACAATTTCGATCTTCGTGAATTTCGGCGTTCCGTCATCGACAACGGAAGCAACCTTCTTAACGGGAATCGCCTCGGCTACCGGCGTGTCACCGGATACCGCAACGGCCTCAGCAGCCTCGGGGAAGGCGTAGGAGAGTTCGGCAACAGCGGGAGCGAAGTCTGCGTAAGCGCTCGGAAGACCGTGTTCGGTGCTGTCCAGTCCGCGGATTTCTTCCTCAACGGAAACGCGAAGGCCGAGCGTCTTTTTGATGATGATAAATGTGATGGTCATGCAGAGTGCAGTCCAGGCAAGAATCGTTGCAATGCCGAGAGACTGAATTCCCAGGAGTTTCGTACTACCGGTGTAGAATAAACCGTCCAATCCGGCGGGAGCCTTCGGGTTAGCCAGAAGGCCGACAGCAATCGTACCCCAGACACCGTTTGCGAAATGCACGCCTACGGCACCGACAGGGTCGTCAATGTGGCACTTCAGATCAAGTACTTCTACAACAACGACAACGAGGATGCCGGATACGATGCCGACAATGGAGGCGCCGAGAGCGTCCAGTGCGTCACAGCCTGCCGTGATGCCTACAAGACCTGCAAGAGAAGCGTTCAAACACATCGAAACATCGGGCTTGCCGTTTTTAATCCAGGTATAAAGAAGTGTCGTGCAGGTAGCAACCGCCGGAGCGATTGTCGTCGTTACGAAGATGGAAGCAAGAGAGTTGCCGTCCCAGGCAGCTGCACCGTTGAAGCCGTACCAGCCGAACCAAAGGATGAAGCAGCCGAGAGCGCCGAGCGTAATTGCGTGACCGGGGATGGCATTTACCTTGGTCACTTTGCCTTCCTTGTCGCGGACATATTTGCCGAGACGGGGACCGACGAGAATTGCACCGATCAAAGCGGTGATACCGCCGACGGAGTGAATCGCAGCGGAACCTGCGAAATCATGGAAGCCCAGCTTTGCGAGCCAGCCCTGAGAGTTCCAAACCCAGCCGGCTTCGATGGGGTATACAAACAAAGAAATAACGGCTGAATAAATACAATAGGAGATGAACTTGGTACGTTCTGCCATGGAACCGGATACGATGGTAGCGGCCGTTGCACAGAACACAAGGTTGAATACAAAGGAGGGAGCCATGCCGTCCGAAAGGAATTTGCCGAAATCTGTGAAAATCTGAAGATTCGGGATTCCGATTACGCCGAACGCGTAGTCTTCAGCCATCATTAAGGAAAAGCCGAGGAGCACGAATACGACAGTACCGATACAGACGTCCATGAGGTTCTTCATGATGATGTTACCGGCGTTTTTCGCGCGGGTGAAACCGGTTTCGACCATGGCAAAGCCGGCCTGCATGAAGAA
>CADBTG010000319.1 GCA_902797475.1 uncultured Lachnospiraceae bacterium
AAGTGCATAGGCGAGAAGCTGTTGCCCGTGCAGATGGTATTTGATTCGAAGCTCCTTTTGCACCGAAGCAGCGTCCTTCGCTTCCGCAGCATATTTCGGGTCGCCCAAAACGGGATATCCGAGATAAGAAAGCACGCTTCTGATCTGATGCGACCTTCCGGTATGCAGTTGCACGCGAAGCAGTGTCAACTTGTCGGAATAAAGCACCGGTACGAATCCTGTATGAACCGGCAGGCTGTCCGCGCTTACGGGCTTTTCTGTAACCGTAACGGTATTGGTTTCCCGATCTTTGGTTACATATAAACGGCTGTCGCAGGCCTTCTCAAATCGGCCGATCGTAATGACGTAATAGTATTTTGAAAGGGCACGCTCCCGAATGATCCGGTTCAGTTCCCGCCCGGTCTGCAGTGTTTTGGCAAATACGACAAGCCCCGCCGTGTTCCGGTCAAGCCGGTTGCAAACCGAAGGTTTAAATGCGGCAAGGGATTCCGTTGTAAGTTCTCCCTTATCGGCCATATACTGCAGAAGCTGCTCATTCACGGATTCGCTGTCCGAACTGTCCTTTTGCGAAAGAAGTCCGGCGGGCTTAAAAGCAATGATGACCCCGGAATCCTCGAATACGATGTTCTCCTTCAAAAAAGGATGCGCAGCAAATGCGGGAAGGGTTTCCGAAGTCTTATTTGCAAAAGCGGCAAATGTCTCATCCGAAAAGAACAGGCAGATTTGATCTCCGGCCTTTACGGCTTCGCTTCCGTCTGCTTTCGCACCGTTAAGGGTGATGTTCTTCTTACGAAGCATCTTATAGAGAAATCCGCTGCCGGCATTCGGAAGAAGCCTCGCGAGGTATTTCGTAAGCCTCTGCCCCTGTTCGGCTTCGGTTATCGTAAACTGTTTCATATTATTTCACCAAAACCGTATGAATGAAATCGGTTACTTCATTCGGAATTTCGTCACTGTTCTGACATGTAGAAAGCCGGTTGAAAAGCTCTTCCTCTTTCGTAAAGACATGCATGTGAACCGAAACGCCCTGCTTTTTCATAGTTTCCGTAAAGTATGACTCGATCCGGTCTTCTTTCTTTCCGTCCTTTACATATCCAATCAGCTCCGTGCCCCGAACCGCCAGAAAATCGAGATGCATGACCCGTTCCGGCGAGGTAAATACGAGGTCATAATAGGCTTTGTCGGTTTCCGAAAGAAGGCTGTCGCATTTTCCTTTGAAATATGTAGACACCGACTGATAGGGAAGAAACAGAATCAGGTTGACAAGCGCCTTGGCACCCGGAAGCGTCAGCAAAACCGCAACAACCGTGCCGAGGTTTTTCGAGGTTCCGAGAATCTGACGGCATATGAAGAACAGGGACAGACCGGCCGCAACGAAAAGAATGACGACAAGCGTCTGCAGGGTTTTTTTCTTTTTGATATAACCGGCTTCGCCTTTATGAATTTTCATCAAACAACTCCTTATACCCTGTCAGGTAATAATCCGATTTTTCTTTGATAATGTCCTGGGAATCCTCGGAAAAGGCATCGTAAACGGCGCATGTCGTCATGCCCGCAGCCTTTGCCGCATCAATCCCGGCTTCCACGTCTTCAAACACGAGGCAGTCTGACGGATCGATATTCATATCCTTCGCAACACTCAGGAAAATGTCAGGAAAAGGCTTCCCGTGCTCGACCTCGCAGGCGGTCTTCATGACCGTAAAGCAATCCTTGATCTTCAGCGAATCGAGAACGGTATCGAGAAGAAGTCTCGAATTGCTTGTCGCGATGCCGGTCGGAATATTCTGTTCATTGAGAAACGAAAGGAACTTCATCGCCTCGGGCTTTAATCCGACTTTTGTGCGGTAGTATTCGAAGGCCATCCGGTTCCATTCGGCCTTCATGTCCTCCGGATCGTCCGGAATTCCGAAACGCTCCTTCGTATACTGCGCGACTTCATCGAAGCTGTAGCCCTCAATCGTCTTCTGATAATCATCCGGTAGTTCATGACCGAACCGGCCGAGATATTCAATGTCGATGTCGCGCCACATCCACATCGAATCAATTAAGGTTCCGTCCAAATCGAATATGACGGCTTTATATTGCCTGCGGATCAAATCCGTTGATAGCTTCATAGAGCTGTTCCCTCGTGTATTCTTTGTATTCGCCGGGCTTCAGATCATCGGGAAGCCGTAACCCGCCGATGGCAATTCTTTTCAGGTATAAAACCGTATG